>CAYXEE010000333.1:0-3304 GCA_964463935.1 uncultured Chitinophagaceae bacterium
TTTCAATGTCGCATTCGGATAACACTGTTGTTGCGTTTGTGGTGATTGAAAAGAAATAGCTGACTGCAATTTTACTCTCTAATGTATCCGCTGTCGGCAGCCGCAGGAGTAAATCCTGCGGATACATTGAAGAGCAGAATTACAACCCGTAACCGCATCCTTTACGGATGCGGCTGTAGCCGTATTTGAGTAGAACTATGGGAGGATTGCAACTTTCCCGCAGGAGTAAATCCTGCGGTTACAATAAATAAAAATTATTTCAAGACTTGTTTTTTGTCGTCAAATTGAAATTCAACGGAAGAGCCGGCGGCGCGCAGTGTAGATTTTGTATAGACAACGCCTTTTAGTTTTTCAACAGAAATTTTTTGCAGTACTGGAGTGTATGCTGTAAAAATTGGATCAACATACACAAATCCATTTGGCGCGCGAAATTCTACAATTGCCTCTTGAAGAATTATTTTTTCTCCATTCCAGCAGCAATCGGTAAAAATTGTTTTTGCATCTTCTTTTGATATTCTTCCAATTTCATTTTTTGATTCCATTGAAACAAGCGAAGCATCGCGTTCGGACATAAGCAGAACAAATTTTTCGTCGGCGGAAAAAGCCGCTTTGCGAAATAAAATTTTTGCATCGCCGAGAATTTTTCCTTCAGTAGAAAAAAATGCGGCGGAACGGCGCACATCATTTTCAATAGAAAGATAACTTGAAGCTATTACCGTTTTTTCATCCGGCGAAAGCGCGAGCGAATGAGCCATTTGATTAGGAAGTTCAATATTCCATTGCTGCGCGCCGCTCCAAGAAAATTTGTGCAACATTGCTTTCGGTAGATATTGATCCGATGTAAGAAAGTAAAGAGATGAAACGCCGAAAACGCAGTGCATTGTTCGTTCGTAATTTGGAGACGCCTCTTTGTAAAAATTGTGTTCCCAGATTTTTTTCCCTGCGTTATTATATGTTTCCACAAATCCATCGAACGAATGAAGCAGAATCAAATTTCCTGTTTTTTCGTCAAGTTTTACGCCGGGGTATGGAACATCGAACGGTAATTTTCTTTCAACTGAATAAACAATTTTTCCTGCGTTGTTTACAATTGAAACAGAAAATGTATTAAACTCTCCGTTCGTCCGCGCGCCACCTTTGTTATTTATTTGAAGCGAATATTGCGCATTCAACGATGTAAAAATAATTGCAATAAAAAAAAGTTGTTTCATAGTCGGCTCGTTATTTTGTTAACACTAATTTTTTTGTTGCGGTAAAATTTCCTGCGGAGAGCGTATAGAAGTACATTCCGCTTGAATATTGCGAAGCATTCCATTGCACAGAATATGTTCCGGCGGATAATTCTTCATTTACAAGCGTTGCAATTTCCTTTCCAAGAATATCATAAATTTTAAGCGTAGTGCGCAAACCTAACAGGTCTTTACTTGTCCGCCATACTTCATCTTTTGGCGGAAGACCTGTTAGGTTTTTCGGGATGGAAAATTGAATTGTTGTAACCGGATTAAACGGATTTGGAAAATTTTGTTCTACGCTGAAATATTCGGGAATTGCTGCAGTCTCAATCTGTTTTATTGATGTAGGAATATCGAAATAATTAAGAATTCTATTCATCAACGCATCGCGGTTTGCTTTTGTATGAATTGTTTCAAATGGAAATCCGCAATACACAACCGCGCCGGATTTTGTGCCGCTCGAAAATATTCCTTTAAATGCAGTCATCGCCGTTAATCCGTTACCATAGCGCGCAACGCTGTCGCTTCCGCCGTAACGATACACATAGTCGGGATAATCTTCGCGGTACGGCGAACCTTGCGTTGTATCGCCGTACGCAAAAGAAATTCCTTCAAGAAATGAACCAACAACACCGTTTACAGTATAGCTGTTGGAAGCATCGCCGGCATATTTTGCTTTTAAATAATTATTCAGAAAATCTCTGTCATCAACAGAAGGACCGGAAGTGCGGTCTAAATCGTACGCAACTTCGGAACCGTTAACAAAAATTTTTCCTCCTTGTTGCAAATATGTTTTTGCCTTCGCTTGTTCTGTTGGACCAAAAGTCTGATCAGTTGTAGATTCATCGCCGAAATTCCACACAACCGCATCGTAAGTATTTAAATTTATGCTTCCATCAACAACAGCTTTGTTGTGCGCGGTTTCATATCCGGCGGAAATGAATTGTCCGGCAATCATAGCAAAATTGTGCGAAAGAAATTTGTAGCTGCCGGAAGTTCTATCGAACGCATCAATGACAAGAATTTTCTTTCCGGGAATGTTCGGTCGAAGACCATACCAATCGCTCGGCGCGCTTTCGTTGGTAATAGCGGCAGAATCGTACGCCGTTAAACGAAAATAGACCGGAAATTTTCCGCTGGAAGCAAACGAAGCTTTTGTACTGTTTCTATCCAAAACAATGGAATGTTTCTGCCACGTGCTTCCTTCGTTATTGGAAAAATATAAATTGTATCCTTTCAAATCTGCTTCGGTGTTCGCATACCAAGAGATTGTAATTCGATTTATTGTATCATTTAAAACAGATTTTAAAGTCGGCGGCGCAGGCGGAACAACATCTTGCGCAGAAATTTCAAATTGTGAATATGCCGTGTCGGCGTTTCCGTGAGTATCGCGAGCAAAAACCATTAATTGATAGATTCCCGCAGGATATGCGGATGAATTGAAATAATTATTAGAAATATTTCTAAAGGCGCTTGTTGTTCCGCTCCCAATATTTCCTGTACCATTTGTAAGATAATAAATATGCGTCGATACATCTGAATTTAATGTGTACGCAACATTAGCATACGTATCAAGCGGTTTATAATCAAATCTATATCGTACGCCGTTAAACGGAGGTTCATACACAACTGTAGATTTATCTGCGGATAAAATTTTGTAACCGTTTATATATACGCCGTTATTTGTTGTAGAACTGCTATTGGGATCTCCCGGTCCGTTTCGTTCTACCATTTGAACAACAAAATCTACATTGCCGAAAATTTTTTTGTTTGTAAATTCTACTGTTGAATTATCTTGAAAATATTTTATGGAGATTACTTTTGGCGTGTAGGTATCTATATACGGCGTAACTCCGCCCGGTTCGCGCAGTGCGCCGATTTCAACGCCGCTGGAACTTTCAATGCTTACAAGCTGGCGTTCGGTAAGATGAACGTGTCCCATACCAGATAAAATCGTTCCAAGTACAGTAACTCCTGCAGTAACCGGACTTCCGACGGTAAGAGCCGGATTTGGATTTATGTGTACATATGAAATATGTTTCCACATTCCGGAAATAAATGTTTTAACACGT
>CAYXEE010000334.1:0-3296 GCA_964463935.1 uncultured Chitinophagaceae bacterium
TTTCCGTATGAATTCCGATATCTTTTTTTCCTTCAAGCATTGAAAGAACGGCATTGGGAATTCCGCCGATTCCGAGCTGCAATGTTGCGCCGTCATCAATTAACGGAGCAATAAATTTAGCAATGCGCAATTCAACATCGGTGTATTCCGGTTTTTCCAATTCAACCAGCGATTCGGAATGTTCAAAAATGTAATGTATCTGCGATAAATGAATAAACGTATCGCCGTGCGTTCGCGGCATATGCTCGTTTACCTGCGCAACAATAATTTTTCCGCTTTCCACCGCCGCTTTCGATGCAACGCATTCTGCGCCCAAACTTACATATCCGTGATTATCCGGCGGAGAAACCATAACATATACAATATCTAACGGAATAATTCGCTGCGTAAATAATCCCGGCACTTCCGATAAAAATACGGGAATATAATCCGCTCTTCCTTCTGCAACCGCTTTTCGTTCTGCGCTTCCGACAAAAAGCGAACCATGCCGAATATGTTCGCTCATCCCTTCTTCTGCAAGCGGGTCTTCCCCAAGCAGAAGCATGTGATGCACAATAACGCCTTTTACTTCTTCTTTTCTTTTTGCAATTTGTTGCAATAAAAATGTCGGCGATGCCGCATTTCCGCTGATAAAAATATTATCGCCGCTTTTAATAAGTCCGACTACTTCTTCTACCGAACGGAGTCTGCTTCTGTAAAGCAAATTGTTTGTGTATGTCATTTCATTGCGCGGTTTTGAAACGGCAACGTGAACATCGTCTGTACCTATTGCTTGAGTCATAAATTTTCGTCCATACTTCTATCCGCAATGTTCGTCATGTTTACCAGCGATTGACGCGGACACGAAGCGATGGCTTTGTTAACGCGCTCAATCTCCTCGGGTGTAAGGGGCTGACGATACACAAAGGATGTTTTGGTTTGTGGATTGTATGCCATAAAGTCGCCGGCAAGTTCTATACATTGCCTGCAACCTTCACAAAATGATGCTACAAAAAATTGTCCGTGCGATTTTACTAACGGTTTGTAATTGTATCTCTGCTGGTATGTTTCCGCTATAGAACGCATTACAATTTTTTAGAATTTATTTGTGCGAATAAAATTAATTTTTTCTGAACTATTGAATTTTTGCAAAAACAAGATTTCAAAAAATAATAATTTCACCCATCAGTTAAGATTTAAGAAGAAAATTACAAAGAGTGTGCCGAGCAAAATTGCAGGATTTTGATTATTTTCGCCTATTTTATGAAAACAATTTTTCAACGGTAGGAATTTTACAGTTAAATTCTCATTTAATAGAAACAAAAAAGCCCTGAAATTTTTCAGGGCTTGTACAGGGCAGGAACTATTTTAGTGAAACTCCGGAGTCAATTCCCATTTTTCAGGGGAACGCCACAATGCCGAAAGAAGCATTTCGCGCATTAAAATAAATTCTTTCGGCAAACGGTCGTACATTTTTATAAAAAGTTCTTCGTGAAGAAGAATTTCTTTTTTCCATAGTTCGCGGTCAACCGACATTAACTGATAGAAATGGTCTTGATCAATATCATGCCAGCCGGTCCAATCCATATCTTCATAGCGCGGCATCCAGCCGAGCGGAGATTCTATTGCAAATGCTTCGCCGTGGACCCGATCAACAATCCATTTTAAAACGCGCATATTTTCGCCGAAACCGGGCCATAAGAAATTTCCTTCCTCATCTTTCCTAAACCAATTTACATTAAAAATACGCGGCGGATTGTAAATTTTTCTGCCCATAGTAATCCAGTGATTGAAGTAATCTCCCATGTGATAACCGCAGAACGGAAGCATTGCAAACGGGTCGCGGCGAACTTCGCCGACTGCTCCTGCGGCCGCTGCAGTTGTTTCGCTTCCCATTGTTGCCGCAATATACACTCCAAAATTCCAGTTAAACGCCTGCATAATCAATGGAATTGTTGTACTTCTTCTTCCGCCGAAAATAAATGCGCTAATTGGTACGCCTTCGGGATTTTCCCAATCTTTATCTACTGAAGGACTTTGATTTGCCGGCGCGGTAAATCGCGCGTTTGGATGCGCGGCTTTTCTTCCGCAATCCGGCGTCCACTCTTTTCCCTGCCAATCTGTTAATTTTTCCGGCGGAGTTTTTGTCATTCCTTCCCACCATACATCGCCGTCTTCTGTTAGCGCTACGTTTGTAAAAATTGTATTTTTCTCAATCGTAACCATTGCATTCAGATTTGAATTCATTGAAGTTCCGGGAGCTACTCCAAAATATCCTGCTTCAGGATTTATTGCATATAATTTTCCATCTGCGCCGGGTTTAATCCAAGCAATATCATCGCCAACAGTCGTAACTTTCCAGCCGCCGAATACTTTGGGAGGAATAAGCATAGCAAAATTTGTTTTTCCGCACGCACTCGGAAATGCCGCCGCTACATACGTTTTTTTTCCGCGCGGATCTTCTATACCGAGTATAAGCATGTGTTCCGCAAGCCAGCCCTCATCGCGCGCCATAACAGAGGCAATTCGAAGCGCAAAACATTTTTTTCCAAGAAGAGCGTTGCCGCCGTACCCGCTGCCGAACGACCAGATTGATCGTTCTTCAGGAAAATGTACAATGTACTTATTATCTTTGTTGCAAGGCCATGCAACATCTTTTGCTCCTTCGTCCAGCGGCATTCCGACTGAATGAACGCACGGAACAAATTCTCCGTGTTCGCCGAGAATAGTAAAAACTTCTTTTCCCATTCTTGTCATAATGCGCATATTTACTGCAACATACGGCGCATCAGAAATTTCAATACCTATGTGTGAGATAGAAGAACCAAGCGGACCCATACTAAAAGGAATAACATACATTGTTCTTCCTTTCATACATCCTTCGAATAATTTGTTGAGCGTTTTTTTCATTTCATTCGGTTCAACCCAATTGTTCGTCGGACCGGCATCGCTGGCGCGTTTACTGCAAATAAATGTACGGTCTTCCACGCGCGCAACATCGGAAGGATCCGATAAGGCAAGAAAACTATTCGGACGCTTTTTAGGATTTAAACGCTTAAATGTTCCGCTTTTCACCATCGCTTCGCATAATTCGTCGTATTCCTGCTGCGAACCATCGCACCAATGAATTGCATTCGGCTTTGTTAACTCCGCAACTTCTTTTACCCACGTTTTTACTTTTTCGTTTACAACATAATTAGGATAGTACATAACTTTCCTTTCTTATGAATTATGGGCGCCTCTAAAAACATTTCTCGCAAAGTCCCAGAGGAGCAAATTATTGTTTAAAAATTATTTTTTGCGGCTTGGCGTCTCTG
>CAYXEE010000335.1:0-3282 GCA_964463935.1 uncultured Chitinophagaceae bacterium
CCTTAATTTTTTGTGCCGAGTCGAAGCATTTTCTTATTTTGCGTAACTTCAGTAAGTAACAAAACTTGAAACTCCTAAAAAACTAAAAATCTCCGCCGAGCGAGAAATAATATTTCGGCGGCGAAAAATTATCGTAATTCCACGACCACGCAACGTCAATTTTCAGCGGCAGACCAAATAAAAACATTCGCATTCCAAATCCTGTACCGACAAGCAAATCTTGAGTAACTGTATTTCCCATGCTGTTTGTACCAAACGCTTTATATTCTTTGTTCTTTGTCCACGACGAACCGACATCTAAAAATGTTGCGCCGGTAATATTTCCCAAGGCAATCGGCACGCCCCCGGTTACCAAATAGCGGATAAGCGGATAGCGCAATTCATAATTGGCAAGCGCGAATTTTGTTCCGCTTTTCACATTGTAATTATATCCGCGCAGAGGAAGGGCGGGGGTAAGAAACGCAAAATCTTCAATATTATTTATCGGAATGCCGCCGTTTTCAAATTCGCGGTTTATCCATCCGTCCGTTCCGCCGATAAAAAAGCGCTGCGCATTTTTTCCAACGCTTGCGCCGCCGGAATAACGCATTGCAAAGGAATAATCTTTCCAGAATTTGAAGTATGTGCGGTAATCAAATGTAAATGTTTGAAATTCCAGAGCATTTTTTCCTATGTTCGGGCTGAACATTCCGCTTACATTCCAGCGCGTGCCGTTATTCGGCGCAGTAATTCCCCAGAGCGAATTATCATGCACATATCCGATTGTGGGCAGCAGCAGCTCTCTTTTTTGCTGCGGTTCGGAACCGAAATCAAGATTTTCGCGCAAAAGATTCATCCACGAAAGCGATGCCTCGAAGCGGTTAAATTTATCAAGCGGATATGATGCAGAACCGGTAATTCCGTAGGTGCGAAAACGGTACAGCGTGTATCCCCAATAATCTTCAAGATATAAAAACCGCGCGCTGTGGTAGCCGATAATTCCGTAATCAATCATTTGCGGAAGATAAAAATATGCAAGCACATAATCGCTGTTCTTTAAATCAAGAAGCAGGTTCGTCATAAAATAAATTTGATGATCGCCGAGCATATCGCTGAACGCCATCATTGTTGTTCCCTGAACGCCGTAAAACGTGCTGTATGCCGCATTGCCGTAAATAATGTCCGGCGAAAAATTTAATTTGTACTTGTTAACTTTGTAATTTCCTTCTGCATCAACATTATCGGCTACAGCGATATTTTTATTTTGAGTCCGTTCTTCCTGCTTATCGCGGTCGCGAATACCTTCTTCCGTAAAAACATAATTATTAAAATCAATTCGAACATTATCGCCGTACACGCTTGTGGTATCCTGCGCCGGTTTTTGCGCTGCGATTTTTGTTGTATCGGAAAGCGCGGCGGCGAATGCTTCTGCGCGTTTCATCCATTCTGTCTTTTCTAATTCCGTAAACGCTGTTTTTTTATCAAACGGAGTCTTTAAAAGAAAAATATCAAATCCGGCTTTGTTGAGAGAGGAAAATGTTAATTTATTTCCATCTGCAGAAAGCGATAATTGATACACGCCGGTAATGGAATTTGTAATCGGACGATCATCTCCCGTTGCTATATTGCGCTCGTAAATATTTCCAATTCCGTTCCGGTCGGATACATAAAGAATTTTCTTCCCATCCGGGCTGACGACGGGATTTGTTTCATCGCTGTTGGGGAAATCGGTAATTCGTTCTATTTGATTTTTTTCAACATCAACCGCATAAATATCGGTTTGCTTGAAATCGAACTTTACCATATTAAATTTCGGCGGAATTTGATCGGCGTTTACATAACCGCGCCTGTCGGAAACAAAATAAATTTTCTTTCCATCCGGCGACCAGTTTGGATCAGAATCGGAAAAAATATCATTCGTAAGATTTTTTAATTCTTTTAATTTTAAATCATAAATATAAATATCGGACTGGTGCGATGTGTTGCCGACAAATGCAAGTTTATCTCCTTGTTTCGACCAATCTACGGTAAAAATTCCTTCTAACGGAAATTCTAATTTTTCCTGAGCGCCGCTTGCAATATCAATAATAAAAACGGCGTCGCGTTCGCCGCTTTTTACGGCGAGCGCTATCTTCTTGCCGTCGGGCGACCATGAAATTCCCGGCGTAAGCAGATGGAGTTCTTCAAAATTTTTCGTGCGCTGACCATAGACAATTTTTCTAATTTTATTATCAATGGTGGACATAACAAAAACATCAAAATAATCATCGCGGTCCGAAATAAATGCAATCTTGTCTCCCTGCGGGGAAATTGCAGGACTAGTGTTGTAAAAATTATTTTCTTTAACATGGTCGGTAAGACGCGCGGAAAAATCTGCCGGGTCTTCCCGTTTAGCAATATCGGGCCAGTACTGCACTTTCTGGTCTTTTTGCCATCGTTCATTTAATTCCGAAACGCTTAATCCGATGCTCGCTTTAAAACCCTGGTCAACGCTCCGCGCGCCGCGAATGCGATTAAGAATTTCAGAAATTTTTTGTTCGCCGTATTTATTCGCAATGTAATACCACACGCTTTGCCCGCCGCGGTATGCAAAATAGCCGCTCAGATATTCAATCGGCGGAAGATATGTGTTCAGCGTTGCATCGCGCATAAACATATCGGAATTTGTATCCCACTTCAATGCTTCATATTCTGCCAAACCTTCGTTAAACCAAAGCGGAAGCTGTAAGCGAATATTGTTGGAAATAATAGATTGAATTGAACCGCCGTAAAACATATCGTTAATTACGGCATGAACAAGTTCGTGATGAATAACGTGGCGGAACTGACGATAACTTCCTTCAAACGGAAGCACAACGCGATTCTTAAATAATTCCGTTACGCCGCCGACCCCTTCTTCCATATATTCGCCGATAACATTTGTCTGTTGAAAATCGTTGTGCGAATTATAGACCATTATTGGAATGCGATTATTTATTTGATAGCGGAACGACTTGCTAATGGAAGCGTACGCAGATTCTGCCGCAACGGCGGTAAAATTCGCAATCTGTGCGCCGCCGTCATAAAAATAAATGTCAAAATGGTTTGTTTGAATAAACGACCAAACGAATTTTTTGTATTGAACTTTATTTTTTCCAAAATTTGCTTCTTGCGCAACCGATAACGCTCCGCACATAAGTACCGCCGCAAGAAAAAATATTGTTCGTTTCATAACTCCCTCGCATTGCTTATAACTTTTTAATAAAGTACTCAGACTTGTCCAAAATAAAAACTCCGGAAAGTGTTATCTTGTAGTTGAACGAG
>CAYXEE010000336.1:0-3276 GCA_964463935.1 uncultured Chitinophagaceae bacterium
GTTTCGCGCTGATAATTATTTTTCTGTTCACGCTGTCTTTATTGTAAACAAAATAACCGGCAAACGGCTGAAGAATTGTTTTTGTCGTAAGCCAGCCGCCGCTGTAATACCATAAAATATTTTCAACGCTCGAATCTTTATACGAATTTTCCCAGCCGACGGAATATGGAAAAGGATTGCCGATTAAATTAAATCCCGGCTGAAGCGTGATAGTAAAATCTTCTTCAACCCCTTTTATTATTGCAGAACCAAATTCAATGAACTTCGGCTGTTTTGTAATAAGCCAGTATCCTTCTCCGCGCCGAATAACATTAAAATCTTTCGGAAATTCTAAATACGATTTTGTTTTATCGCTCCACTTTCCAAACACGCGCCATTCATACTTGTTGGTTTCTCCAAGATCTTTAAATACCGAACTAAACGATGAATCTTTTAATGCAAACGGTACGCTGATAATGGAATATGCTTCTTTCAGAGTCGGCGCGGGAAGCTGCGCGGTATAATTATCAATCAATCCAAAAATATTCAGCGCAAATTGAAGATTGCTGGCGGCAGAAATTCCGGCGGCGTTTGCCGTATCTTCGCCGCTGTTGCGCCATAGATTGTAATCGCTTATCACGACAAGCATTCCTTTACCAATCTGCATTTGCGCGCACAACGCAGAAGTAGAAATTTTTTGCGTTTCTCCGCTTCTATTATTATAGAGATAGAGCGATTGAGAATTTGTTACAAGCAATTTTCGGGCGCGAAGCGTATCGCTTACAAGAATCGGAGCGGGATTTTGTATTACAATTTTTTCTATTTTAGAAAGAAACGCAGATTCTACATTAGGATATGCCGTTACTGTTTCAGCATTTTTTTTTGTTGAATCTATAATTATTCCCGAACCGAATTCCATTCCTGTTTTTTGCGAATATTTTTTTACCCAGCCGCTGTCATTTAGTAAAAGATTAAGATATGTATTTGACGAATCCGTTTGCGAACCGGCAAGAATAAGCAAGCCGCCGCTTGCAACAAATTTTTGCAACGAATCAACAAGCGGCTGGATTATTGTTTTCCCCGGATTTGCAATAAGAATTGAATTATTATCCAAGTACAATTTTTTAACGGAATACTGCACGCCGATTCCTGCGCGCTGTAAACTTAACGAAAGAGAGGAATAACAATTTAAAAGCGTTGGTGAAGAACTATTTTTAAGCGTAGTATCAATAACAACGGAGCGCGTCATATAATTTTTTACAATTCCGATTCCGCGCAGAGCAAAACTAAACTGAGCAATTCGTTCATCCGATGAAGCAAATTTCATTGCTGCATTAAATACTCCCGCCTTTTGCGGTTTAAATTTTATTGGAAGAGAAAGTTTTGCGAACGGAAGAATTTTTACGGTATCGCTTGCGCCGTACGTAAATAAAGAATCCGAAGAACCTTTGTACACAATCAATAGCTGTTCAAATCCTTCGGAATTATCAAACAGTACATTAAGTGTTGTATCTTTGTTGGTCTCAACAGAACCGAAATCGTACGTAAAACCTTCAACGGCAGTTTTTCCAATCAGCGTTCCTTTTACTTCAAAACCAACGCGCGTATTTTTAGCGTCATTTGTTGTAAAGAAAATTGTATCGGTAAATCTGCCGAAATTCTTCGGCGCAAATCTTACTCTTGCAGTAAAAACGGATTCCGGTTCAATAGAAAATTCTTTCGGTCCCAAATATTTAAAATTGTTAGTATCCTTTTGCGATTCAAATGAAACGAACAAACGGCGCAGACCTTTTTTGTTCTTTAATGTAATGCCGCGCTCCGCAGTTTCATTTTTAAGTACCGTACCGAATGAAATCGTATTTGTATCGGAACTAAAACTGGGAAAATTAAACAATTTCAACGTATGCGCGCCCCGCGGACTTCCCACAAGATATTCGTACGGATTATTGTTTGCGCTTGTTATTGCATAATAAATATTATTGGACGATGAGTTTGTTTCGGATAAATTTTTCCAGCTATCGCCGGAATTTCCGCTGTAAAAAATTCCTTTAGGACCGGAAACAAGAATATTTCCTGCATCCGAAGGATCAAACGCGCAAACAAAACCGGAAGCTCCGAGCGAATCCCATGTAGTTCCGCCGTTGTTCGTTCTATACACATAATAGGAACTTGGTCCGTCAATATTAAGTATGGAAGGAAGAAATATTTGTTTAGTATTATTAGGATTTACCGCCGGGGCAAGAAATCGCAATGAAACCGGTATTTGAAAATTAGGCAGCGATACAGTTTCAGGAAGATTTCCCGAAATATCCGTCCACGTTTTGCCAAGGTCTTGCGATTTCCATAATCGTTTATGAGCAATGTACAGCGTAGTAACATCCTGCGGATCGCATTGAATATGTTCAATAATTTCATCATCCAATGAAACAGATTGCGGCGGAGTTATTCTCGTCCATTTTTTCGATGTGCCTCCATCCGTACATACAAGATAACCGAACGCGCGAGAATGAATAAAAATGTAATTCGGATTAACAGATGAAATTCTTACCGTGATAGTATTTTTATCATTCGTAAAGGCGGATTTATTGATGATAATATTTGAATCAGGAATAAGAATTGACGACCACGAAATTCCGGCATTATCGGATGAATACACAGAATACGAATTTCCGACAACAAGATGTTTCGGCACAAGAGGATTTTGCGCAATTCCGGCGGCAAACGGATTCTGAATTCCTGCGTTAACATTTTCCCACGCCGCGCCATCGTTTGAAGAACGAATCATCCCGCCGCCTTGCGTTCCTGCAACAAGAAAAATATTTCCGTCCGGCTGTTGTGTTTTTACGGGGCGAATTATTTCTTTAAAGAAAATTCCGTTATTTTTCTTTTCCCATATTGTTCCCGCATCGGTACTTACAAAAATTCCCTGCGATGTTGCGGCATAAATTTTTTTAGAATTTGCAGTAACGGGAATAAAAACAGCGTTAACATTGCATAATTCATCAAAAATATTTTGCCAGCTGCTTGTTGCAGAAAGCGTTCCTTCGGTAGAAGAAACTTTGAAAATTCCTTTTTTCTTTGCGAAGTGCGGTTTGGGAATGCTGTCCGGATCGTTCGGGTTAATTGCAAAAATAATATAGAATTCTGTTTTTAGCGTAGCGGTGTTTAGCGAATCGAACGATAAAAATGCGTCTGCAAAATCTCCTTCAATCGGATTAAGCGAGCTGCGAATTGCCATCCATTGGTCGTCTCCTGCCGCAGTCGTTTGCATAAATAAAATTCCGGCAGATGTACTGG
>CAYXEE010000337.1:0-3261 GCA_964463935.1 uncultured Chitinophagaceae bacterium
AAGAACGAGGAAGGCATCTCGAATGGTTACTTGTGTCACACATTTTATCTACAGCAATTTAGCAAGTATTTGCATTATTCGCAATGCAGATTTTCCATCCCACAATTCTGGAATAGTTGAAGTTTTATTTTTCCCTGCAAGAATTTCATTCACAATTGTAAGAATATTATTCCAATCTGTTCCGGCTAAATAATTAGTTCCTTGCTCCGTCGTAATCGGGCGCTCGGTAGAATTTCGTGCGGTAACGCACTGCACGCCAAGAAATGTTGTTTCTTCCTGAATGCCGCCGCTATCTGTAATAACAAGCGCGGATTCTTTGACAAGCGAAAGAAAATCAATATATCCAATTGGCTCTGTAAGAATAATATTTGGAGAAAAGCGCGAAAGTAAATCCAACGATTCAATATTTTTGCGCGTGCGCGGATGAACAGGAAAAATTATTTTCTTCTTTTCGGATAATATGTTCAATACGGAAATAATTTTTTCTAATTCTATTTTTGAGTCAACGTTACTCGGACGGTGAAGCGTTACAACAATATAATTTTTTGCATCTACATTAAATTGCCGCATCGCATTTGCTTTTTCAATTTTCGGAAGATAATGCGCTAAAGAATCTATCATTACATTGCCGACATGGAAAATTTTATTTTTTGGAATACCTTCGTTCTTCAAATTTTGTATTGCGTTTGGTTCGGTAACAAATAAAAAATCGGAAATTGAATCGGTAAGAATTCTATTTATTTCTTCGGGCATTGTTCTATCGAAACTGCGAAGCCCCGCTTCAATATGCGCTACGTTTATTCCAAGACGATTTGCCGTTAACGCACACGCAAGAGTGGAAGTAACATCGCCGACAACTATGACGCAATCAGGATTTTCATTATGCAAAACTTTTTCAAATGCCGTCATAATTCCGGCAGTCTGTTCCGTTATTGTTCCCGAAGAAATTCCCAAATAAAAATCGGGCAGAGGCAATTCAAGCTCGTCGAAAAAAACTTTCGACATCTTGTCATCATAATGCTGACCTGTATGGCAGATTTTGTGGTGAAGATTAGGAAATTGATGAAGCGATTGGACAAGAGGCGCAACCTTCATAAAATTCGGCCGCGCCCCAACTACAGAAATGATTTTTTTTGCAGACATAATTTTTCTTCTTCCAAGCCAACTATAACCGTTAATGCTTGTGTAAAGTCTTCTTAAGAAAACTACCCGTAAATGATTTTGAATTTTGCGCTAATTCTTCCGGCGATCCCATAGCAATTATTTTTCCGCCGTTTTCTCCGCCGCCGGGTCCTATATCAATAATATAATCGGCGCATTTTATTACATCAAGATTATGTTCTATAACAAGAAGTGAATTTCCGGAATCCAAAAGCGAAGCGAAGCATTTCAATAATTTTGCAATATCATCAAAATGCAGACCAGTCGTCGGCTCGTCAAAAATAAAAAGCGTATGCCCTTCCATTTTTTCTGTTAAATGATTGGCAAGTTTAATTCTCTGCGCCTCGCCGCCGGAAAGCGTTGTTGAAGCTTGACCAAGATGCAAATATCCAAGTCCGACTTCGGCAAGAACTTTTAGTTTTTCAGAAATTTTCTTTCCATCGGGATGGCTTCCGAAAAATTCTATCGCTTCGTCAACAGTCATTGATAAAATGTCGTCAACATTTTTTCCGTGATAGCGAATTTCAAGCGCTTCTTTTTTGTAACGCTTTCCTTTGCAATTTTCACACGTTAAATATAAATCCGCCATAAATTGCATTTCAACTTTTTGCAATCCGTCTCCTTCGCACACATCGCATCTTCCGCCTGGGACGTTGAATGAAAAAAATCCCGGTTGGTAACCGTGCAATTTTGCCGTTGGAGTTTTAGAAAGTACATCGCGAATCTGATCAAAAATTCCGAGATAGGTAATTGGATTAGAACGCGGCGAACGACCGATGGGCGATTGATCAACAATTTCAATATGTTGAATCTGTTCGATTCCTTTTATTTCATGAACGCCGTTTAATCTTCCGGTATAACCGTTCAGCCGTTTCTTAATTCCTTCGGAAAGTATATTGTGAACTAACGTACTTTTTCCCGAACCGCTTACTCCGGTAACGCATGCAAAAATACCGAGCGGAATTTCAACGTCAATATTTTGAAGATTGTGAAGAAATGCGTTGAGAATTGAAATTTTTTTGTTTCCAACATTTCTTCGCTTTGCAGGAATCGGAATTTCCATTCTCCCGCTGAGATATTTACCTGTTAACGAACTTTCGGATGCAGCCGCTTCATCATACGTTCCAAAAAAAATTACTTCTCCGCCATGTTCGCCCGCCTTTGGTCCCATATCAAGAATAACATCCGCTTCGCGCATCATTTCAGAATCATGTTCAACAACTAAAACCGTGTTGCCGACATCGCGCAGTCTTTTTAAAATATGTATCAGCCGGTCATTATCTAAAGGATGAAGACCGATACTCGGTTCATCAAGAACATAAATAGAGCCGACAAGCGTAGAGCCGATTGATGTTGCAAGATTTATCCGCTGCGATTCGCCGCCGGAAAGTGTATTTGATAAACGATCAAGCGTTAAATATCCAACGCCGACATCGACAAGGTAACGGAGACGTTTACTAATTTCTTCAAGAATTCTTTTCGCAATGCTCAATTCAAAATCGGAAAATTTCATTTGAGCAAAAAATTCATCGGCACGTTCAATCGTCATTGCAGAAATTTCGCCGATATGTTTTCCGCCGACTTTAACATTTAAAGCTTCTTTTCGTAATCGGCTTCCGTGGCATTCATCGCACGTTGTGTAGCCGCGATATTTTGAAAGCAGAACGCGATACTGTATTTTATACGCTTTCCGCTCCACCATTTTAAAGAAGCCGTTTATTCCGTCGAAAGTTTTTCCATAACCGTTCATTACAATATTCAGCTGTTCATCCGTAAGTTTTCTGAATGGAACATTCATCGGAATTCCGGCATCGTACGCAATACGCGCAAGGTCGCGTAAATTTTCCTGAAACTTCGGCGTAGTCCAGGGTTGAATAGCGCCTTCTTTTAAACTTTTTTCTTTATCGGGAACTACTAAATCCATATCAATCCCAACAGAACGGCCGAATCCCTGGCATTTTTTGCATGCGCCAATGGGGCTGTTAAAAGAAAACAAATGCGGTTCCGGTTCTTCAAATCGAATTTTATCCGCCGAACATTCAAAATGCTGACTGAAATATTGGTATTCTTGTTGTTCTAAATTATAGATGGAACAATAAC
>CAYXEE010000338.1:0-3249 GCA_964463935.1 uncultured Chitinophagaceae bacterium
CGACCTGAAGGTCGGAGCTATTCAGGAATACAGTTGCGTAACATGAGATAGTAAATGTTTTTTGCACTTAATAAAGCGCAATGAAATCTTTTTTATCAAAATATCAAAAATATAAATCGTTTGTTGATCAGCGTTTAACCGGTTGCTGCAAACGTTCCGAGCCGCAAACGCTGTACGAACCGATGCGATATGTTCTATCCGGCGGCGGGAAAAGAATTCGTCCGATTTTAATTATGCTTTCATGCGAAGCGGTCGGCGGAAGAGCAAAAGAAGCATTAAGCGCCGCAGCGGCGATAGAAATTCTTCACAACTTTACGCTTGTGCATGACGATATTATGGATAACGCGGAATCGCGCCGCGGACGCGCGACAGTGCATACAAAATGGGACGAGAATGTTGCAATTCTTGTCGGAGACGAGCTTGTTGCGTTTGCGTACCGCGAACTTCTTAAAACAAAATCAAAAGCAATTGCGCGCATCGCCGATGTATTTACAGACGGCGTTGTTGAAGTATGCGAAGGGCAAGCGTACGATAAAGAATTTGAACTTCGCACCAATGTTGATATTGACGATTATCTGTTAATGATTTCCAAAAAAACAGGAAAACTGTTTACGGCGTCATCCGAAATCGGCGCGCTGATTGGCGGCGGTACGGAGCGGGAAATTCGCGCATTAAAATCGTACGGCGCTTTTCTCGGCAGAGCGTTTCAAATTCAAGATGATTTGCTTGATGTTGTTGCCGATGAAAAGGAGTTCGGAAAACGAATCGGCGGCGATATTGTTGAAGGAAAGAAAACATTTCTTTTGCTTCACGCGCACAGCCGAGCCGAAGGGAACGATAAAAAAATAATTGAATCTGTAATTACAAAGAAAAATTTATCGCACAAACTTGTCGGCGCAGTGCGCTCCATTTACGAAAAATACGGAATTATTGAGATTGCACAGCAAGCGGTTGACCGCGATATTCGTTTAGCAAATGTACAATTGGAAAAACTTCGCGACTCTTTTGCCCGCGAAATGCTTTTTAAGTTTTCTCACTGGGTCTTACATCGTCAGTTTTAGTTTATGATAGAGAGCGAAGTTACAATACGAAATAGAGCCGGACTTCATACGCGTCCGGCGGCGGCATTGGTGAAATTAGCCGCAAAATTTCAAGCTG
Organism: uncultured Chitinophagaceae bacterium; assembly: GCA_964463935.1. GTDB lineage: Bacteria > Bacteroidota > Ignavibacteria > UBA10030 > UBA8401 > JACFMZ01. The sequence continues at coordinate 1,159 of CAYXEE010000338.1, forward strand.
AATTTTTTATTATTAAAGATGGAATGGAGATTAACGGCAAAAGTATTATCGGCGTAATGACTCTTGCCGCCGAACAAGGTTCAAAACTACTTCTGCGGTTTGAAGGAGAGGATGAAACGGAAGCATTAGAAGCGATTGCCGGTCTAATTAATCGCGGATTTGACGAACTATGATGGATACAAAAACAGAAAAATATTTTCATGGCGTTGCGGCGTCGCCCGGAATTATTATGGGAAAAGCCTACGTCTTTTTAAAACATCTTCCGCGCATTGAAGAAAAAATAATTGCTGCGGACGAAGTTGCAAAAGAATTAGAGCGGCTGGAACACGCCGTAGAACGTTCTGAAAAAGAATTACAAAAAATTCTGCATCTTACTCAGCAAAAAGTCGGCGATTACAAAGCGAAAATTTTTGAAGCGCAGATAATGATTCTCGCCGATGCAGTTCTCTTCGGCGCAATTCGCAAGCGAATAGAAAAAGATAAAAAGAACGCAGAGTTTGTTGTAAATACTGAAATTTCAAAATATCAAATGATGATGCTCAATTCGCCGGATGAATATCTGCGCGAACGCGCTCACGATGTTGAAGATATAAAAAACCGCATTATTAGAAATATTCAACAGGAACGGCTTATTTCCCGTTTTGAAGATAACTCCGTAGTGATTGCAGAAAATCTTACGCCGGCGGATACGGTGCTCTTCAGCCGCAATAATGTACTTGCCTACTGCACGGATATGGGAGGAACAACTTCTCACTCTGCGCTGCTTGCGCGTTCGCTTCATATTCCTTCCGTTGTGGGAATGAAAAATATTTCCACGCAGATCCAAACCGGCGATAATGTAATTGTCGACGGCTATAACGGCATAGTTGTGCTTAATCCTTTGCGCACAACAATTGCGCATTACAATAAATTAAAACGGGAACACCGCGCGTTAGATAACAAGTTGAAAGAAATCCGAACGCTTGATGCGGAAACAATGGACGGCAAGCGCGTTGAAATTCTTTCTAATATAGAATTCTCGGAAGAAATTTCGTACACGGTGGAACGAGGCGCGCACGGAATCGGACTGTATCGCACCGAAGGATTATTTATGAGCGAAGACGATTATCCGAGCGAAGAAAAACAATTTGCCGAATACAAAATAATTTTGAAGAAAACTTCGCCGAACAAAGTAGTAATGCGCACGCTGGATGTGGGGGGAGATAAAATGCTGACGCAGACCCACGAAGAAGAAAATCCGTTTTTGGGCTGGCGCGGAATCCGTATCTCGCTCGATCGTACCGATTTGTTTTCATCGCAAATTCGCGCAATGCTGCGCGCAAGCGTATTCGGAAATTTGTGGATTATGCTTCCAATGATTTCCGGTATTAAGGAAATTCGTAAAGCGATTGAATTGATAGAAAATGTAAAGCGTGAATTGCGTACGCAGAATATTTCATTTGATGAAAATGTAAAACTCGGCGCGATGATTGAAGTTCCTTCTGCCGCTATTCTTGCCGGAGATATTGCGCAGGAAATTGATTTTCTCAGTATCGGAACGAATGATTTGATTCAATACTTAATTGCCGTTGACCGCGGCAACGAAGTTGTTGCTCCGCTGTACCAAGAATTTCATCCGGCAGTGGTGCGAACAATTCGCAATATTATTAACGATGCTCATGCGCATAATAAGCCCGTTGCAATGTGCGGTGAAATGGCGGGCGATCCGATTGCAACGCTGCTTCTTCTTGGTCTTGGGCTTGATGAATTTTCAATGTCGCCGGTAATGATTCCAGAAATAAAAAAAATTATCCGCTCAGTCAGTTTCAGCGAAGCAAAAGAAATTACCGACCGCGTATTGGAGATGAAAACAGAAGATGAAATAAAAGAATTTCTGCGAATCAATCTTCAGCAGATGGTGCCGGATTTAATTTTGCCGGAATAGCGCGTAGATGGACTCCATCGAAACTTGTCCCTTCGGGAAGATGGAGTCCATCTAAGTTTAAGGTCGGGGTACAGTACAGAAACAAAAATAGTTGGACTTTAGTCCCCAAAGCATTTAGAATTCAGGGCTAAAGCCCGTTCACTTTGTGATATTTTTTTTCCACGACC
>CAYXEE010000339.1:0-3248 GCA_964463935.1 uncultured Chitinophagaceae bacterium
GGCGATGTTGTGCTGAAAAATATTACCGGCTCAATTTATGCCAGCACTTCCGGCGGCAATGTGAATGCGGAACTTATTCCGAGCGGAAAAGGGGACAGCCAGTTAAAAACCGCCGGCGGCGATATTAAATTGGCAATTTCCGAAACCGCAAAAGTAACAATTGAAGCGACAATCCGTCTGCGCGAATCGTGGGGCTGGGGCGGCGAACGAAAAAAGAAATACAAAATTACTTCCGCTTTTAAGGAAGAAACGTACGACGTGCGTGAAGATGAAATTCATGCAGTCTATAAACTTAACGGCGGCGGAGAAAATATTACATTAGAAACATCCAATGGAAACATAGATATTAGAAAAAAGTAAACGATATATTTGTTATGTAACAAAATTCAAAAGGCGGCGTATCTTAAAATAATTTATGCCGCTTTTTTTATTCACACGAGGGCTTATGAAAAAATTTTTACAATGGTTTTTGTTTTTAGCATTATTCTCTTTTTTCTCCGTTTCAGCAGAAGCAATTCCACCTTTCATAAAAATTACCGCGATAAAAATTTCTGATAAGATTTTTCTTGATGGAAAATTAGACGAACCGATGTGGAAAACCGCAGAACCGGTTTCGCAATTTACACAGCGCGAACCGAATCAAGGAACAATGCCGACGGAAAAAACTGAAGTGTGGGTGCTGTACGACGATGACGCTTTGTACATCGGCGCTAAAATGCACGACACGAATCCTGATTCCATTATGCACGTTCTCGGAAGAAAAGATCAACTTTCAACGGCGGATTGGTTCGGCGTATTTATTGATGCGTACAGAGATAAGCGAAGCGGAAATTATTTTGCAATTGGTCCCGCCGGCACGCTTGCCGATGGAGTTCTTTACAATGATGATTGGGATGATGATTCGTGGGACGGCGTGTGGGAAGCGAAAGCATCAATTAACGCAGATGGATGGAGCGCGGAATTTAGAATTCCGTTTTCACAGCTTCGTTTTAAACCGGAAGAAAAAGCGGTGTGGGGAATAAATTTTCGCCGCGATATCGGAAGGAAAAATGAGCAGGATTATCTTGTCTTTACGCCGCGCGCAGAAAGCGGATTTGTTTCGCGCTTTCCTGAACTTGTAGGAATTGAAGGAGTGAAGCCATCCAATAGCGTTGAAATTCTTCCTTTCGTTACATCAAAGCATGAGCGAATTCCTTCTAAAAAAGGAAATCCATTCAACACAGAAGGTGTAAGAAATTATATTGATGCAGGAGCAGATTTGAAATACGGAATTAGCAGCAATGTAATTCTTGATGCAACGGTGAACCCCGATTTCGGTCAGGTAGAAGTTGATCCGGCGGTGGTGAACCTTTCAGATGTTGAATCGTTTTTTCAAGAAAAGCGTCCGTTCTTTATTGAAGGAGCAAATACATTTTCAAATTTCGGACGCGGCGGCGGAAGAAATTTCTGGAATTTTAATTTTCCTCAGCCGACATTTTTTTATAGCAGAAGAATCGGACGTTCGCCGCATTGGAATGAAGAATTAGACAATGCAGATTATGTTGACGCGCCGATAGCAACAAAAATTCTCGGCGCAGGAAAAATTACCGGAAAAATCGGCGATGGTTGGAATATTGGAACTATACACGCATTTACTTCGCGCGAATTTGCACAGTATGAAATGAACGGGAAAAAATCGGAAGCAGAAATTGAACCGGCGACATATTTCGGAATCGGGCGAATTCAAAAAGAAATAAATGAAGGAAGGGAAGGAATCGGAATACTCAGCACTGTTACGATTCGCAATTTTTCTTCCGATGCAATCGGGAAAAATTTGAAAAATAATCTCAACAGATCCAGCGCATTTATCGGCGCGGACGGCTGGACTTTCCTCGATGCCGAAAAAGCGTGGGTTGTTACGGGATATGTTGGAATGTCCAACGTGAACGGAAGCAAAACGCGCATAACAAATTTGCAAAGAAATTCTACGCATTATTTTCAAAGACCGGATGCCGCCCATGTTGAAGTTGACAGCGGCGCAACTTCGCTTACCGGTTTTACCGGACGCGCATTTTTAATAAAACAAAAAGGGAATTTTTATTTTAATTCTTCTTTCGGATTTCACGATCCGAAATTTGAAATTAACGATCTCGGATTTTTAAGCAGAGCAAATGTAATCAATATGCACATCGGCGGCGGATATTCGTGGACTGAACCGGATGGAATTTTTCGCAGAAAAGAAATAGGCGGCGGCTTCGGACAAAGTTACGATTACGGCGGAAATGTTACGCACAATGTTCTAACGCTGTGGATGGGAGGGCAGTTGATGAATTTTTATTACACGAGGTTAAATCTGGCAATGAACCCGACGGAACATTACAACAATCGGCGGACGCGCGGCGGACCAATGACAATGAATGCGCGCGGATATGAAATTAATTCGTTTGTCAATACGGACGAGAGAGAAAATATTTCCGCAGAATTAAATGCCAATGCATCTGCTTCTTCGCAAAGCGGGTATTTCGGTATTTCTCCGTACATTCAATTTCGTCCGGCATCGAATATAATATTTTCTATCGGACCGGATATTTCGCGCTATTATGATAAATTGATGTGGATAGGCGCATATAACGATGCTTCCGCAAATGCAACATACGGCAGAAGATATGTGTTTGCCGAGATGAACCAAAAAACAATTGCCGCTAATATCAGATTAAATTTTACTTTTACGCCGACTCTTTCGCTGCAATTGTTTATGCAGCCGTTAATTTCTTCCGGCGCATATAATAATTTTACGATGCTGCGAAAGCCAAAATCATTCGATTATGTTTTATTTGGCAAAGAAGGATCAACAATAGAAACAAAAGTTGATCAGCAATCCGGCAATATAAATTATAAATTTGATGCGGATGGAAATGGAAATTCACCTGTCTATTCTATTAACAATCCAAATTTTACGTACAAATCTCTACGGGGCAACGCCGTGTTGCGGTGGGAATATCTTCCCGGCTCTACATTATTTTTTGTGTGGACGCAAAGCCGCGCAAACCAAAATGCCGAAGGAGATTTACAGGTAATGAATTCCGTAAAAGAAATCGGGAAAACTCAGCCGGAAAATATTTTTCTGATAAAAATGAGCTACTATTTTAATATGTAAGAATATTAGCAGGCAAACCCAATACCCCTCAATTTTTTTTGCGGGGTATTTTTATGTTAAAGAACTGAAGTTACGCAAAATAAAAAAATGCTTCGACTCGGCACAAAAAATT
>CAYXEE010000340.1:0-3244 GCA_964463935.1 uncultured Chitinophagaceae bacterium
AGATGGTCATGCTGAGCGAGGCACGCTTAAGTTTGTAAGGTCATCCTTCTGCCGACACGAAGTGTTCCTTCGGAAAGGCATCCCTTTGGGAGGCGCATCCTTCAAAAAACAAAGGATTTGCTCAGGATGACCTTAATTTTTTGTGCCGAGTCGAAGCATTTTTTTATTTTGCGTAACTTCAGTTTCTAAATATCCATCTGATAAATTCTGTATGTTTTATACCGCTTCCCTAGCATTGCTTCTGCGGCGCGAGTCATCATCACGTTATCTTCAAGAATCCAGCTTGCTTCGCCGTACCGATATCCTAAATTTTTTGCGCGCACTGCGGTTTCAAAAAATAACACTCCTGCCGCTCCGGTTTTTTGATGTTCCGGTAAAACTCCCAGAACGATAACTCGGACTAAATTAATTTTTTTCTTTGTTACGAAAGTATGCCACAAAAAACTAAGCAGACTTCCCGTTTTACTTTCTTGCATTCGCACATTAATATCCGGCAGCGAAAGCGCAAATCCAATCGGTTTTCCTTCCCGCTCTGCAATAAGAATCAATGCCGGTTCAAGAACCATTTTCAAATCGGCGGCGAGCGCGTCAAATTCTGCATCCGTCATTTTCACCGCGCCCCAATTATACTGCCACGCTTCGTTGTAAATTGTTTTAATACGATTCAATTCATTATTGAAATCTTTCATATTTATTGTACGAAACGTAATACTGTTGCGCTGTTTTGCAATTTCATTAGCGCGCATAAATTTTTCGGTGTACACAGTTTCTTGGTCTAACAGATACGCATACAAATCTTTTTCTTTTTTCAATCCGTAATTTTCGCATAGTGTTGTATAATACTGCGGATTGTACGTCATCAATACAACAGGCGGAGAGTCAAATCCATCAAAAAGCATTCCGTACTCGTCGTTTACCGAAGGATTAGCCGGACCGCGCATTGCGTTCATCCCTTTTGATTTCAAAAAATTTTTTGCTTCGTCAAACAGCGCGTTGGCAACATTCTGTTCGTTTACACATTCAAAAAAACCGAAAAAGCCGACTTTATCGTTATGCTCAATATTGTGATTGTCGTTTACAATTGCGCCGATGCGGCCGATAACTTTCCCCTCTCGCTCTGCAAGAAATAATTCCATTAGCGAATGTTTGTAAAACGGATTTTTCTTTTTATCAATCAGTTTTTTGCGATCCATTCGAAGCGGCGCTGCAAAATTCGAATCGTTCGCATAATGCGAATACAAAAAATCTATAAATTTTTTTTCATCGGATTTGGTGCGAACCGGACGAACAATAAAGTTTGCCATTGGTATTCCAATAATAATTAGTGTTGCTGAAATATAAAAAAAATCTTCGTGAATTGTACACTTTTTACTTCGGTCTTTTCATATTGCTGAGACCTTTTTCCTCTATCAGCGTGCGATAATTTACTAATCTAAATTTTTTATCATGAATTGCTTTTTGAAATTGGGGCGAAATCAGAGCATTCAATTCTGCTTGCCGATGTTTGCTCATATCTTTGGGACCTGAAATATTCAAATCTTCCATAGCACTTAATTCCGCGTCATCTATTCCAATATGAAAAACGAACAGTTTTGTTCCCCCCGCCTGTAATGTAGAAACTTTCATTACCAGCGTGTCTAGTTTATTGGCAACCGGCGCAGAATAGCCCCCTTCAACATCTACTTCGTCAAAATATCTGGAAATTGCAAGATTGTATTCAGCCGCAAGTTTTTCCACAATCGCGCGCGTTTCAAGCGTTTGCATTGCCGCTCCCATGTGATAATCTACATAATCAATTTTTACGCCGGAATGAATTGCGCGCTCAATCTGCGCGCGCAATTCCGTTTCTATTTCAGAAAGTTTCGGATTATTCGCAAAAAGTTTTGCTCGCGATGGGAAAAAATATCCGTCGCCATCTACAAGAGAAGGAACCACGGAACTGCCGGAAATTGGTCCCCATCGGTAATTTTTCCATTCTGCATTTAATGTTAAATGGATTCCAATAGAAACATTCGGATATGCTTTAAGAATTTCAATTCCTTCTTTCCACCACGAACAGGTAAACATAACAGAAGCAGAAACAGGGAAACCGAGTTCTAACATCTGCCTCGCCGCCATATTTACGGAGTGACACATTCCAATATCATCAAAGCGGATGAGAATGGGAATTTTTTCTTTTTGAGAAATAATTGATTGTGTTTGTGCAACCGAAATAAATGAAAAAAGAAATAATAAAGCAGTTGCATAAAAGGTTTTCATAAATTTATTCTATCGCTTTCTTTTCCACTTTCGGAAAAAGTTTGTCTAACTCCTTTTGCAATTCTATTGTTTTAGCAATAGAAGTCGCCATACGGCAGAAATATCCGGCATCATCCATTTGCCGCCCTTTACGGTCTTTTAGATAATGCTCTAACACTCTGTAACCGCCGATTTGATAAGTCCAGACTTCGGGAGAAACATTTTCAAAATAGCGTAGCGCGTTAATGCGAACAATCTGTTTTTCTTCGTCGTATTTCGGTTTTTCAATTGTATCATCTGCGCCTTTGCCGAAATATTTTACAATCGGTTTGTTCAACGATTTATGTTTTAACAAATGAAGTTCAATCAATTCATTTCCTAAATCGGACATTTGTTTGAACAACTCGTAACTTTTTGTAAATGGAATTCGCGGAAAATCTATTTTCAAAAACTCGGCGTATTTTTCTCTGTAACGATTGCTGTACATTACCGCATAACAATAACCAAGTATTTCTTCCGGCATTGGAATTTTTTCGTATTCATTGTGAAGAAGTTCAAACACCGCTTGTGCAATATTTGCTTTTCTTCCCTTCGCGCTTCCATATTTTACTTCCGGCTCAAAAAGCATCATTGTTTGAAGCGGCATTCCTTTTTTCTTTTGCTCTGTGTCGTAAAGATAAAGAGGAGATTGCAAAATTATTCCTTTACTACTAAAAAAAGTTCTATTATCAACCATTAAATCAGAAACCAGCGCGTGAGAATACGGATCGTTACCAGAATATTGGCGAACAAAACATAGAGAAATATTTTCTTTAAGCATGTGATTCATAATGTCCGGTCTTCCCCAATCAACCATATATTCTGTATAGAATATCGAGCGGACATCAAATGGTCTGTAAAGAATTTTCTTAAACTTAGTTTTCCATTCAGTATCTTTTTCTAATTTTTTGCGGGCTTCGGAAAGCTTCCATCCTCTTGTATCTTTTAAAGAAAAAGTTCTACGCAT
>CAYXEE010000341.1:0-3242 GCA_964463935.1 uncultured Chitinophagaceae bacterium
CCTTAATTTTTTGTGCCGAGTCGAAGCATTTTTTTATTTTGCGTAACTTCAGTCAGTAATGTTTATAAATTTGCCCTACGCATTCTGCGGATTCTTGGATATAAAACGAAGTTTTTCTACATTGATGGCATTATGAAAAACGTATTTGTTTTATTATTTCTTGGTGCATCCGCGCTTTTTCATTTGTCGTGCGGTGTAGTGCAAACCATTGCTGTTAACGCTACCACCGGAATTGTCCACAACGGTCTCGGCGCTATTTTTGAAGAATCGGATTTAGACCTTGCCGAAAAATCAATTCCCGGAAATCTTACGCTTCTTGAAGCGCTCTATCGTTCAAAAAATAAAGCCGACGATGAACTTGCATTTCTTTTACTGCAAGGATACACCGGCTATACATTAGGATTTGTTGAAGATGTTGACCAAGAGCGAGCTAAAAATTTATATACACGCGCGCGCAATTACGGATTAAGCGTTTTGAAAAAAAATAAAAACATTGCCGCCGCGCTGGAACAAGATGCGCGCACTTTCAAAAAAAGTTTAGAAGCATTCGGCAAAGATGATGTTCCGCTGATATTCTGGACGGCAAATGCGTGGGGAAATCTAATCAATGCCGGCATTTCCGATCCCGATATCGTCGGCGATTTGCCCAAAGTGAATGCGATGATGGAATTTGTATTGAAACACGATGAAGGATATTTTTACGGCGGCGCGCATTTGTACTTCGGAACTATTCTTGCAACAATTCCGAAAAATCTCGGCGGCAAACCGGATGAAGCAAAAAAACATTTCGACCGCTGTTTTGAACTTGGGAACAATAAACTTCTTTTACCGTATGTGTATATGGCAAAAAGTTATTGCGTACAAGTTCAAGACAAAGAATTATTTTTGAAATCGCTTCACATTGTTGAAGAAGCGTCCATTGATATTCTTCCCGAACAGCGTTTAGTTAATGCAATTGCAAAACGCAAAGCAAAAAAACTTGCCGAAAAAGTTGATGATTTATTTTTCTAATCACAAGGAGCAATAATGATGACAGAAATTATTTTCATGATTGAAGAATCGTTAGAGGGCGGATTTGTTGCTCGAGCCATTGGTCAATCTATTGTAACCGAAGCAGAAACGCTTGAATCATTAAAAGAAATGATACGCGATGCGGTAAAATGTTATTTTGAAGCAGAGCATTTGCCGAAAATGATACGTCTTCATTTTGTGAAAGAAGAAATTTTAGCGGTATGAAAATACCAAGAGAAGTTTCAGCCGCCGTGTTGGCGAAGAAAATGAAAATTCTTGGCTACGAAGTTACGCTCCAAACAGGAAGCCATGTGCGGTTAACAACAGAAATGTACGGTCAGCATCATATAACAATTCCCAGCCATAACCCGATAAAAATAGGAACTCTCTCTGCAGTTATAGGAGAGATTGCGGAACATTTCAAAAAATCAAAAGAAGAAACACTCTAATATTATTTGAATAAGGAAAAAGTTCAATGCGAAATATTTTTCAAATAGCAGTAATTCTTGTAACAACAAATATTATTTTTGCGCAGGAATTTACCATTAAATTTGCAACGCTTGCGCCCGAAGGAAGCACGTGGATAAATGTATTGAAAGAATACGATGCCGCCGTGCGAAAAGAAAGCGGCGGAAAAATCGGTTTCCGAATTTATGCCGGCGGCGTTGCAGGCGATGAAAAAGATGTTATCCGCAAAATTCGTCTCGGGCAGTTTCACAGCGCGGGAATTACCGGAAATGGTATTACAGAAATTGCAAAATCCGCGCGCATACTCGATGCGCCGTTTCTGTTCAAGACTACGGCAGAAGTTGATTATATTCTGGAACAATTCGAGAGCGAACTTCGGCATGAATTTGAAAAAGGGGGATTCGTTCTTCTCGGCTGGGCAGAAGTTGGATTTGTGTATGTTTTTACCAACACGCCTGTTGCCAAAGTTTCCGATATGAAGAATGTAAAAATGTGGGAATGGGAAGGCGATCCGGTCGCCGATGCGACATTTAAAGCTTTTGGAATAAATCCGATTCAACTTTCTATTACCGATGTTCTTACTTCGCTTCAAACAGGATTGATTAACGGCGTGTACACTTCGCCGCTTGCGGCTGTTTCATTGCAGTGGTTTTCTGCAACAAAATTTATGATGGAATATCCGCTGACTAATTCAATGGGCGCAGTTGTTGTTGCAAAACGGGAATTCGATAAATATCCGCCGGATATACAGCAGATGTTACTGAAGAATGGAAAACTATATTTAAGAAAATTAACCGAGCTAAGCCGCAAGGATAATCAAAAATCTCTTGAAACGTTAAAGAAAAATAAAATTCAATTTGTTGCGCCGGATGCCGCTGAAGCAAAAACGTACGATGGAATCGGAAAAACGGCGCGGACAATGATGGCGGGAAAATTATTTTCCGATGATTTGCTGAACCGCGTTGAAAAATCTCTTGCGGAATTTCGTGCAAAAAAATAAATACAAATCTTAAATAAAATCCTGCTTCGGGAAATTGATGTTGGCAGTCCACTCAAAGCTAATGCTATACTAAAAAGCTGTTGATTTACAGCGTATGGCGTCTTGTTATTTTCACTGTGCAAGTGTATATTGTTATCGTTACATTGATAAGGATTGAAACCAAATGAATGTACATCTGTTAAAATCCCTTGAAGGGTTCGATTGGGATGATGGGAATATTGAAAAGAATAAAAAACATAATGTTGACTGGAGGGATATCGAAGAAACTTTTCTTGGTTCTCGCGTTCTTATTTCTGAAGATGAAAAACATTCTGAAAGAGAAGCACGGTATCTTGCTTATGGTAAAACTAATAAGGGGCGCATATTAACCATTGTATTTACTGTGCGAAAAAATAAAATTAGACCGATTTCTGCGCGCGATGCAAACAAGAAGGAGAAGATGAAGTATGAAGAAAAAGAATCTTAAAAAAATCCCAAAATTCAAAAATGAAGATGAAGAACGTAAATTTTGGGCAACACACGATACTACTGAATATTTTGATGTTTCCAAAGCCATCCCCGTTGTTTTTCCGAATCTTAAACCAACAACAGTTATGACATCGCTTCGTATGCCGATGTGGCTTCTTGAAAATATAAAAGGGATTGCAAACAAGCGGGATATTCCGGTACAATCACTCATGAAAATGTATTTGGCTGAAAAAGTAAAAGAAGAATATCAGACTTCAAAGCCATAACTGCTTAAATTTGTAATAAAAAATTTAAT
>CAYXEE010000342.1:0-3231 GCA_964463935.1 uncultured Chitinophagaceae bacterium
CTTAAATACCGTCAATGCAAACAGAGTCGGATTATCCACGGCAATAGATCCCATATTCGGCTTTTTACCGATTGAAAGTTTTCCTTTAACAAGTATAGTATTCGTTCCACGTTTACGGAAAAATTCAATTGTATTTATTGAATCTGTTTGCGGCGCGGTTACTGTTTGATTTATTATTGAAACATATTTTGTATTTGGCGAAAATGAAATTGTGCATTTATTTCCCGCTATCGAATCGGCTGTTACAGTAAAATCAATGCAATTATCGTTGTAACAAATTCCGCTAATTTGCGCGCCGTAATAATATGTTTCATCGTCTGCTTCCCAGCCATATCCGTAGTATTCTTCATCGAAACAATTATCATCGCCGATAATTCTTCCGTTAATTTGAAAAATTCCATTTGCTTTCAAACTATCTGCCCACATCGAAAAAATTTTCGTCGGAATACTGTCGTTAAAAATCATCGTATTCGTCGGATCGCCGCTGCCGACATAAATTAGATCGCCGTATAAAGCTCCGTTTTTAATTTCTCCGTTCGCAACTAATTTTGTAGTATAGCGAAAATCTTTTCCGAGAATTGAAAGTGCCGTTGATGTTCCGAATAATTTCATATTGGAAGCAGGCATAAACATTTTCTTCTCATTACGGGAATAAATTGTTTCTCCCGTCTTTAGCGATTGTATCAACGCTCCCCAATGCGCGTTAACAAAATTTGTATCTTCAAACTTTTGCGCAATGTTGTATTGTAATTTTTCCATCGGCGCTGCCGGCTCATACTTGGATGAAAACAGCGATGCGCATCCCGACGACGCCAATCCTAAAACAATGAAGAAATAAAAAAAGAAATTTTTCATAATCATATTTCTTTATGGCTGTACTTTTCCCGATGGATATGCGGGAAGTTGTAATCTGTCATCGTTCGTTCTGTTAGCAAACGCTGAAATTTCATATAGTTTTGCGGCATGCCATGGTTGAACTAAATCCCACGTAAACCTCCAAGACCAATTCCCTAACGCTTGACCGGGCATATTCATTCTCGCTTCAGTTCCAAGCCCGAGTATATCTTGAAACGGAAATACCGCCATATCTGCAACCGAACGAGATGCAATCCGTATTAAATCCCAATGAATTTCTTTACCGTCGGTTCCGAGATATTTTTTTATAAATTCCCGTTCTCGTTCAGTTGCGCTTTTAAACCAGCCGATTGTCGTATCGTTATCATGCGTTCCGGTATAAACTACCGTATTGGAAATATAATTATGCGGAAGAAAATTATTTTTTGTATCGGCGGCAAACGCAAATTGCAGAATTCTCATTCCTGGAAATTGATAACGATCGCGAAGTTCAACAACATCGGGAGTAATTTCTCCAAGGTCTTCTGCAATAATAGGAAGTTTTCCCAGCTTCTTTGCTATAGCATCAAATAATTTTGCTCCGGGACCTTTAGCCCATCTTCCTTTCACCGCAGTTTTTTCTGTTGCCGGAATTTCCCAATAACCGGCAAATCCGCGAAAGTGGTCAATTCGAACAATGTCAACCAACGCAAGAGTTGTTTTAATCCGTTCAATAAACCACGCATATCCGGTTTCGTGCATCTTATTCCATTTGTATAACGGATTTCCCCAGCGCTGACCTGTTTCGCTGAAATAATCCGGCGGAACGCCCGCCACATGCGTCGGCTTCATTTGTTTATCAAGATAGAATAATTCGGGATTTGCCCACACATCTGAACTTTGGTATGCAATAAAAATCGGAATATCGCCGACAATTTTTACACCGCGATCATTTGCATATTTTTTTAATGCAAACCATTGGCGAAAAAAACACCATTGTGCAAATTCCCAAAAACGAACATCGTCTGCAAGTTCTGTTCTAATTTTTTTTAGCGCTGCAGGTTTTCGTTTCACTAAATCTTCTTCCCAACTTGACCATTCGGCTCCGTTATACTTTCCAATAAGCGCCATAAACAACGCATAATCTTCCAACCACGATTTTTGTTTTTTGCAGAATGCTGTAAAATCATCAAGTTCATTTTTCTTTGCAGTTGAAAAAAAATTATTTGCAGCAATCTTAAGTTTCAACATTCTATACGAACGAACATCGCCGAAATGAATTTTTGAATTTGAAAAGCTCGGAACATTCTCAATTTCATTTTTTTGTAGCCAGCCGCGCTGAACAAGTTCTTGCAGATCTATGAGAAGCGGTTCCCCGGCAAACGCCGAAAGACACATATACGGCGAATCGCCCATCCCAACAGGACCGAGCGGAAGTGTCTGCCATAATTTTTGACCTGCAACAACTAACCAATCGATAAAATGATATGCGGTTGCACCTAAATCTCCCGAGCCAAACGGACCGGGAAGTGACGTTGGATGTAAAAGAATTCCGGAACTGCGTTCAAATTGCATTGTTGTATTTACCTTATTTAGTAATTCGATGTTTAATTTTTTTATACGTCGTCTTTGATTCACCTAAAAGACTCAACTGAAATTGTTTTGAAGATCGGCTATAATTAACATTCGTTTTTTCTAAACGTTCAATAGCACTTGTATAGAATCCCTCATTAATTTCAAAGCCAATATACTTTCGCTTTAATTTTTTTGCTGCAACTGCTGTAGTTCCGCTTCCCATAAATGGGTCTAGAACAACTTGATTTTCTTTTGTAGTTAACCTAATCAAAAATTCTATTAGCCCGAGGGGTTTTTGGGCTTCGTGTATCCGAACTTCTTTTTTCTCAAAACCAAATTCCAATAAATTTGTTGGGCTTGAGCCGTTAATTTTACAATCCTCAATATTAATTGCACCAACACCATTTTTCAAAATGTTATCAGTTATTGTAATTTTATAAGGTTTAAAAAACCAAGCGATTGGTTCATAAATCGGAGCAAGATTACCTAAACGCCATCCTTCCCATTCCAATAATTCATTATTCAAGCCGCGTTTTTCTAAAATGTTATTAATTTTTTGCGCGCGATGATGTGCTGATGGTTTTTTCCACGCTAAAACATCTTTTAGAAGAAAACCACTTTCTTCAAATGCATTAATTACATGATGCAATGTTCTTCTTGCACCAAAAACAAAAAGTGAAGATCCATCTTTCATAATTGGCAAAAGAAATTTAGCCCAGCTAAAACACCACGCTTGATATTCTTTTCCGATGTTTCGGTCCGCAGAACTCCATCCATTAATGGGTTTCCCTCTTCTCTTAAATCCTGTTTTACCAAATTGTG
>CAYXEE010000343.1:0-3227 GCA_964463935.1 uncultured Chitinophagaceae bacterium
CGTTGCAGTATGCCATGCGTATAAAATTTCTGCTCCACGAAAAAAATTTACCAGTTGGAAAACTTTTATTCAAGCAAATCCCGATAGAATTGTAACGTTAAGGTGAACAATGATTAGCCATATCAGCGGAATATTACACAAGAAAACTCCTACTGAAGCAGTTATTGATAGTAACGGAGTCGGATATTCGGTATTTATTTCGCTATCAACGTATGAAAAACTTCCCGACACAAATCAAAAAATATTGCTTCTTACATATTTTCATGTTAGAGAAGACATTCAACAATTATATGGTTTTATTTCTGAATTTGAACGGGAAGTTTTTAAACAGCTTATTTCAGTTTCAGGAATTGGTCCAAAAATGGCGCAGACAATTCTTTCCGGCATTCGACCTGAAGAATTAACAAAAATAATTTCTCAGGGTTCAGTCGGCGCTTTAACGGCAATACCGGGCGTCGGCAAAAAAACAGCGGAACGATTGATAGTAGAATTAAAAGATAAATTCGGGAAAGTTGAGCTTAGCTCCGAAACTACGCACGATACATCTTCGGCTTCAATTAGAAGCGAGGCATTGGGCGCTCTTATTTCGCTCGGGCTATCTCGTGAAAAAGCTGAGCTTGCAATTCGAAACGTATTAGCCAACGAAGGAACGGAGATTTCCGTTGAACTTCTCATTAAAAAAGCATTGCAGTTTTTTCGGAACTAAATTTTAATATTTTTCAAACGAAGAGAATTGCTGAGAACGCTCACCGAACTTAACGCCATAGCGCCTGCTGCAATAACCGGGCTGAGTATTCCTAATGCTGCAAGCGGAATTCCTACAACATTGTAAATAAATGCCCAAAAAAGATTTTGACGAATTGTTTTCACCGTTTCTTTTGAAAGTTTAACTGCCGTTACCACCGCGCGCAAATCATGCCGCATCAAAGTTATATCTGCGGTTTCCATTGCAACATCTGTTCCTGTACCCATTGCAATACTCACATCTGCTTGCGCTAATGCAGGCGCATCATTAATTCCGTCTCCGACCATTGCTACTTTTAGATTTTTATTTTGCAAGAATTTAATGTGTTCTGCTTTTTGTTTCGGGAAAACACCCGCAATAACATTTTCAATTCCGGCTTTTTTTGCAATTGCGCCGGCAGTAATTTCATTATCGCCGGTAAGCATTACAGATTGGATATTCATTAAACGCAATTCATTTACCGCTGCAACAGAAAAATCAAGAATTGAATCCGCTACAGCAATTATACCTAACAGTTTTTTCCCTTCGGCAATAAATACAATTGATTTTCCTTCAGAAGAAAATTGCTGAAAGATATGTTCTGCCTCTGTAACTTTCACAAGATTTTCCAGCATAAATAATTTATTGCCAAGAATATAATTTTTATTATTTATTTTTCCCGTAACTCCGAAACCGGAACTTGCAAGAAATGACTCAACATTCAATGTTTCACATTTTTTTTCTTGTGCAAATGAAGTTATAGCTTTTGCAATTGGATGTTCAGATTTATTTTCAATTGATGCCGCTATTGCAAGCAGTTCAGTTTCACTAATTTCACCGAACGCAATAATATTCGTAACAGAAGGTTTTCCTTTCGTAAGAGTTCCTGTTTTATCAAACGCTACGGTTTGAATCTGCGCGGCATGTTCTAAACTTTCCACATTGCGAAATAAAATTCCTTTTGATGCTCCTTTCCCCATTCCGACTATTATTGCCGTCGGCGTGGCAAGACCAAGCGCGCAGGGACAGGCGATAATTAACACGGCGATTGAATGTATCATCGCCTGTGTAAATCCGATATTCGCAATAAACGCAGAAATAAAAAATGTTACAATTGCAATAAGAATTACAGCAGGAACAAAAACAGACGAAATTTTATCGGCAAGATTTTGAATCGGCGCTTTTGAACCTTGCGCTTCTTCTACAAATTTTATTATTTGTGAAAGAACTGTTTCGGAGCCGACCGCAGTGGCGGTAAATTCAATACTTCCATTTTCATTTACCGTTCCGCCGACAACTTTATCGCCAATATTTTTTTCTGTCGGAATGCTTTCGCCGGTGATCATTGATTCGTTGATAAAAGTTTTTCCATCAGTAACTATTCCATCCACAGGTATTTTTTCACCCGGACGAACAATAATAACATCCCCGGAAATTATTTCTGAAATAGATAGTTCAGAAAGTTTTCCATCTCTTTTTGCCATTGCGCTTTTAGGTTGAAGACGAAGCAAATTTTTTATTGCTTCGGCAGTGCGTAATTTTGCCCGTGCTTCTAACACTTTACCGAGCAGAATCAACGCGATTATAGTCGAAGCTGTATCAAAATACACTTCGTGGATATGTACGGGTAAAAAATTTGGAAAGAGCGTTACAACTGCGCTAAAAAGATATGCTACGCCTGTTCCAACGGCAACAAGAGTATTCATATCTGCCTGAAAATGCAGCGCAATTTTGAAAGCAGTTACAAAAAAACGCCTGCCGGAAGTAAACATTACAACAGAAGTTGCGAGGAATAAAAACGTATTTAGGTTTTGAATTGAAACCGGCTCGTACTCAATCCACCAATTGCTCATACTTAGCATAGAAAGCATCATTATCGGCAAAGCCAGAGAAATCGCAATAACGAAATCGCGTTTCAAAGATATAAATTCTTTTTTCTTCCTCGCTGAAAGTTCATCTGTAGAAAATTGTGAATTTACTTTGTCGGGAATTATTAGTTTATATCCTGCATTATCTACTGCATCAATTAATTTTTGTAAATCAGATTGAACGCCGGTAAATTGCACCGTGGCTTTTTCTGAAGCAAGATTTACCGACGCTTTTTGCACTCCTTCAACTTTAGATAATACTTTTTCCACTCGTGCAACGCAGCTTGCACATGTCATTCCTTCAACAGGAAGCGATAATGTTTGAATTTTATTTTCCATCACACTTTGATTTTATTTCAGCGATTGAACAGAATAACCGGCTTCGGCAACGGCGCCAATAATTATTTCATCGCTTACTTTCGTTTCATCATACTGAATATCCGCAAATCCGATTGCGACATTTTCAATTGTAATTCCCTCTATTTTTTGAAGTTCTTTTTTTATCGCCATAGCGCAATGTCCGCAGGACATTCCGTTTATTGTAATATGTATAGTTTTCATTTTTTCCTTTTCAAAATAGTAACTGAAGTTACGCAAAATCAAAAAATGCTTCGACTCGGCACAAAAAATTACGG
>CAYXEE010000344.1:0-3222 GCA_964463935.1 uncultured Chitinophagaceae bacterium
ATTTACAATCCCAATACGCTGGCAACAAACGGAATAATTCACGAACAAATGCTGGCAATACTAAAAAAATCTATGTAATGAATACTCAGCCGATTATACTGCTTGTTGATGATGAAGAAAGTTTGCTTGAAGTTACAAGCATCATTCTTGAAGGAGAAGGATTTAAGACCTACGCCGCGGACGGTGTAAAATCAGCAATGACACATCTTGAACTTATTACTCCTGATTTAATAATTTCCGATATTACAATGCCGGAATTAAGCGGCTATGATTTTTTTCAACAAGTCCGCGCAATGTCGCACTTGCAGCACATTCCGTTTGTATTTATGACTGCTCACAGCGATGTTGAAAATATAAAACGGGGAAAGGAACTTGGCATAGACGATTATTTGACGAAACCGGTGGATGTAAATATACTGCTTTCTACTATTCGCGGAAAGCTAAAACGCCGTCAAATGCTGAGCGACGCATTTTCACAACAAATAGATCAAATGAAGAATCAACTCTTCAAAATGATTTCACACGAAATGCGCACGCCGCTTACTGCAATTCTCGGCGCAACAGAAATTCTTTCCGAATCAAAAGATAATCTTGATCCGCAGGATTTTACTACGTTTTTGAAAATGCTTCAGGCAAGCAGTAAACGATTGAATAATATGGTGGAAGATTTTCTGACAGCGATGAAAATTGAATCAAGTCAAATTATGCACGAAATGGAATATCAGCATGTACGATTGAATGCAAAATTGTTGATGGATAAAGTTCTGCTAGAGCATGAAACACAGATACGCCTGAGGCTGTTGGATGTGAAAAATTTACTGCCCGATGCAGCAATTGATATTGTTCTCTATCCCCCGCATCTCGAAAACATTCTCCACCGCCTGATTGATAATGCCGTTAAGTTTTCACCGGAAGGGGGCATTATAGAATTATCATTGACGTCTGATGATTCCACCTGTACATTTATCGTAAAAGATAATGGCTGCGGAATTCCCACAACACAGCAAGAACAAATTTTTCAAAAATTTCAACAGATTAACCGCGATAAAAATGAGCAGCAAGGTTCAGGACTCGGTTTATACATTGCGGGAAAACTTGCCGCATTAAACAAATGTAAACTTTGGTTTGAAAGCAAAGAAGAAAAGGGTTCTACATTTTATTTGAAAGCGCCGAAATCGTTTTCTGTGCCTGAATAAAACAACCGAATGTATTAAAACAAAAAAGCCATCGGGCTGTTTAGAACAAACCGTTGGCTTTATTATTTTAAAGATTCCAGATTAAAATTCTTCACTCGATACGCGTTTAATAGAAGCGCCGACTGCGGAAAGTTTCTTTTCAAGAGATTCGTATCCGCGGTCTAAGTGATACACACGAAGAACTTCCGTTTCTCCTTGAGCGCGCAGCGCTGCAACAATAAGTGCGGCGGATGCGCGCAAATCTGTGGACATTACTTTAGCGCCAACCATTTTTTTAACTCCGCGAATTATTGCAATGTTATCCTGCAATTCAATATTTGCGCCAAGACGCACGAGTTCGGGAACATGAGCGAATCTATCGCGGTAAATTGTATCCGTAACTCTTGCAAATCCGTTTGCAGAAGTCATCAGGGCAATCCACTGCGCCTGCATATCGGTAGGAAAACCGGGATAGACCGCTGTTGTAACATCTACCGCTTTAATTGTTTTTGGCGCAGTCAATTCAACAAATGTATCGCCGAGAATTATTTTTGCTCCGGCATCCTGCAGTTTAGAGGTAACAACGGCAAAATGTTCGGGATTCACATCTTCAATGCGAATTTTTCCGCCGGTCAGCATTGCGGCAACAAGCATTGTTCCAGCTTCAATGCGGTCGGGAATGGTTGTACTATTTGCGGGATGCAACTCATCAACGCCTTCAACTTCCAATGTTGTAGTTCCGAGTCCGCTGATCTTTGCTCCCATAGCAATCAGCATTTCAGCAAGATTTGTAATTTCCGGTTCAATGGCGGCGTTATCAATGCGCGAACTTCCTTTTGCAAGAACGGCGGCCATCAAAACATTTCCTGTAGCGCCGACGCTTGATACGTCAAAATTAATTCGCGTACCTTTCAGTCGTTTTGCTTTCCCGAAAATGTAGCCCCCTTCAAGTTCAATCTTCGCGCCGAGTTTTTTCATTCCTTCAATATGCAAATTTACCGGACGCGGACCCCACGCGCATCCGCCGGGAAGCGAAACTTTAGCCTCGCCGTACCGCGCAATCAGCGGACCGAGTACATAAATTGATGCGCGCATTTTTTTTACTTGCTCATACGGCGCTTCAAATTTGTTCACGCGGAATGTATTAAGAATAAGCGTTTTATTCTTTCGCTCAACTGTTACACCCATCATCTGCAATAATTTAGACATCGTTGTAACATCGCGTAAATCCGGCGTGTTGTGCAATTCATATTTTCCGCTGGCAAGAAGCGTTGCCGGCATTAACGCAAGCGATGCGTTTTTTGCGCCGCCGATTTTTACTGTTCCGGAAAGTTTCTTCCCGCCTTTGATGATAAATTTATCCATATAATGTTATCCGTCATTCCCGCGTATTTAAGTCGTAGAGTTATTTTGTTTTTTCATTATTGCAGTTTCAATAAGAGTAATAATTACTCCCATTGTCGTAGAACCGATAAAATTTCCCGCCGCTTGCATCCACGTATTTGACATTCGCTGCATTTGTTCCGTAAATTTTTCTATTCTCGCTTGCGCGGCGCCTTCCGCAATCATTTTTTGTTTTTCCAACTCGGCGGCTATTTCCATCCAATTGGGATTAATATACGAATTATAAATATAGAAAAAGAGCGTTGTAATTAACGCGGCAACGAACGCAACAGAAAATCCGACCTGCACTCCCTGCTTAAAAGAAAGCGAGTTATTTGCATTTCTAAAATTCCGCAGCGCAAGAAAAATTGTAACAATGGGAATTAACGACGCGCCATAACCGGAATACTTTCCAATTTCCAATTGCGTTGTATGAAATCCGAGAGCGTATTCCAGCAGCACGTAACTAGAAACTGCTGCGCCTGTTAGAATTCCAAAGCGAACTCCTGTATTCATTTTTCCCTCCGTAAAAAATATGAAAGATTTCCCGTAATAATTGCAGCAGTACATCCGATTGCGGTATGCCACGTATAATCAATAGAAGTTTGCAATAAAACAAAAACCATTGTCAGCAATCCGCAAATAAATCCGATAAACGCATCGA
>CAYXEE010000345.1:0-3213 GCA_964463935.1 uncultured Chitinophagaceae bacterium
TTCTAATTGATTTACTGCGCGTTGAACTTCTCTCTGACTCGGATTTTCATTTTGTAATTTCTCAATCTCTTCTTCAATTACTTTTTTTAATTCTGCAAGCGAGTAACCGGAACGCGCTGTGGCAACAATAGTAAAAACGGAACTCAATCGCTGCGAATGCTGAAACGCGTACACATCCTGCGCAATTTGCATTTCGTACACTAAGCGTTTATACAAGCGCGAATTTTTTCCGCCGGCAAGAATGTTTGAAATCATATCCATTTCTGCATCGCCCGCAGTAAATGCAGCCGGAGAATGCCACGACATATATAAGCGCGGAAGTTGAACGTTATCTTCTATTGTAATTTGTTTTTCTTCAACTAAAACAGGTACTGTACGTTCTTGCGGAGGAACAGGTTTTCCCATCGGAATTTCATTGAACCATTTTTCAACTGCGGCTTTTGTTTTCGCAATATCAATATCTCCTGCAATGCAAAGACTTGCATTGTTCGGCGCATAATATAATCGAAAAAATTCTTTCACATCGTCTAACGAAGCAGCGCTTAAATCCGCCATACTTCCAATTGTCGGCCAGCTGTACGGATGCCCTTTCGGATACATTGCTTCGTCAAGAATTAAATCCGCGTAGCCGTACGGACGGTTTTCGTACGATTGCCTTCGTTCATTTTTCACCACATCGCGCTGTCCGTCTAATTTTCCCTGCGTCATTGCATTAAGTAAAAATCCCATTCTGTCGGAATCGAGAAACAATGTAAGTTCTAGCGCATTGCTGGGAATATCTTCAAAATAATTTGTGCGGTCGTTATTTGTAGAACCGTTGTTGTTTCCCCCGGCCGCTTCAAGCCATTCATCAAACTTTCCTTCGGGAACATTTTTTGAACCTTCAAACATTAAATGTTCAAAAAGATGCGCAAATCCTGTGCGTCCGAGTTTTTCATAACCCGAACCGACGTGAAACCACGTATTAACGCTCGCGGTCGGCGTAGTTTTATCAACATGCAGAATAACATTCAAACCGTTTTTTAATGTAAACCGTTCGTACGGAACTGTAAGCCGAACCTGCGCGTTACAGAAAACAGCAAGCGCAAAAAGAAAGAACAAAATTTTTCTCATCGTAAATCCGAAGTTGTTATTGTAATAGTAAGTGTATTGAAAGTAGAATTTTTGTTTCGCAAAGTAAAGAGTTGAAACAAATTTTCTTTGTTTAGTTCATCATCTTTAATATCTTTCGTTATGAATTTACTCTTAGAATTTTCTACGGCGGTAAATGCCGCGCTCCTTTCTATTCTTTCAATGCTTTCGTTGATTATCGGAGTTGCGGTCGGTATTTATCTTAAACCATCGCATCGCACAAACGCAATTATTATGGCGTTTGGAACAGGCGCGCTTATTCAAGCGTTGGTGCTGGATTTGGCGCACAACGGGGCATTACAGCTTATTGAAAAATCGCAATTAAGCAATTTGCTTAGCTGGGCAATTATCGCTTCCGGTTTTATCGCCGGCGGATTTTTGTATTATATCGTTAACGTAATTCTAGAAAAACGAGGAGCGGCAATTCGTCATCCTGCGCTTTCAAAATTATATTTGTTAAAAAAGAAACGTGAAGAATCGGCAATTGTTATTGATAGACTTAGTAAAGTAGAATTAGTCCGCTCCCTTCCGCCGGAAGATATGGAAGATTTATTATTGTGCATTCAACCGGTAACATGCAAAACCGGCGAAACAATTTTTGTGCAAGGAGAAAAAGGAAATGCTTTTTATTTAATTGATCAAGGAATTGTCTCTATCATTGCGGAAGACCAAGAATTGAAAGACGCAAAACAAATTGCACAATTAAAAACCGGAGACTCGTTCGGCGAAATGGCGCTTCTTACCGGCGAGCCAAGAACCGCAAGCGCAATTGCTCTTACAGAAACAACATTGCTGAAAATTGAAAAGGAACATTTTCACGAATTATTAGATCGTTCTCCCAGACTCCGCTTTGCCGTAAATAAACTTACATCCTCGCGATTAGAATCGAACGTAGAACGGTCGCAAGGAATGTTTGATGCAAAGCGCTGGCAGAAAGTTGCGCTTGCCAACATTCAACGCTTAACTCGCGCAGAAGAAAACAGTTTGCGCAATAAGCACGAATCCGGCGGCGCGCCGATTGCAATTTTTCTCGGCGCAATGATGGACGGAATTCCCGAATCGCTTGTTATCGGTTCAAGTTTTGTTTCGTTTGAAACTGTAAAATTCTCGTTCATCGCCGCCGTATTTCTTGCAAATCTTCCCGAAGCAATTGCAAGCGCAATAGGAATGAAAGATGCCGGCTACAGCAATTTCAAAGTATTCGGATTGTGGAGCGCGCTTGTTTTTGCCGGAGCAATTGCCGCCGCGCTGGGAAATATGTATTTGGCTTCTTCATCGCCGATTATTATTGTAAGCGTCGGCGCTGTTGCAGGCGGAGGAATTCTCGCCATGGTTTCTTCCGTTATGATGCCCGAAGCGTACGAAGATGGCGGTCCTGCAGTCGGTCTTGCAACTATTGCAGGATTTTTAACGGCGTTTCTTTTTTCGTTTTTGTAAACAGAACATTGTCAATGTTCAAAACCTTGACAATGTTACATTTTTACCGCATTAACCCATCTTCTTAATGGAAACAAAATCTCCCGCGCTCAATTTGTAAAAATAAATCCCGCTCGGATTTTTCCCTGCATTCCAATCCACCGTATATCTTCCGGCTGATTGTGTTTCATTTACCAGCGTTGCTATTTCTTTTCCCAGCACATCATAAATTTTTAATGTTACATGTGTGGATGTCTGTGGGAACGTCCGTTCCTGATGATGTTTGTAGGAACACCCAAATTGTAGGAACATCCGAACCTGTCCGCCGCGTTTTTTGGCGGATAGGATGTTCCTAAAAATGAACGTTCTTTTTATTTGGAATGTTTTGTCAAGCGTTCCTACAATCATTCATCGTGGAACATCCGAAAGATCCTGAAGTTGATTCTGCAAAATCCCATTTGTGTGCGCATGCAACGTAAAGTCCCCTCTGCGTGTGGTGCTGTGCTGAAGCGAGAGGGAATTTTCCCAAAGGGTTTGGCACGCAGGCGCCGAAGGATAACCATAGAAACTTAAGCGTGCCTCTCTCAGCATGACCATCTGCGTAACTTCAGTTAATAACTGAAGTTACGCAAACCGTGGAATTTGTAGATTCCACAAGAAATTTTT
>CAYXEE010000346.1:0-3205 GCA_964463935.1 uncultured Chitinophagaceae bacterium
CTATTCTACAAAATTATTTTTCCAAAAAGTCCGATTTCTGTTGAACCAGTACATTCATGCGCTTTTTCTGTTCCATTAACCTGACTCCTGTTTGTTTTGTTCCACATTTCTTAAGTTAGCAAAAGTCCGATTTCAATGTAAGCATTACATTTGATTATATAACGTTTAAATATTAAAATTGTTCCCGACTTTTTACACAGTCTCCTTGCGGCGGGGAGCTTCATTTACTGCTTTGGTAATTTTACTATCATTTCAATTCTGATATTGTAACTCCATTCATTTTTTTCTATTTTCTACTAATCAAACCAAGAAAGCGCTTCTTGTAATTCGTAAAAATTTAGTATTTATAGAAACAATGAGTTTAATTGCAATCGTAGGTCGTCCAAATGTAGGAAAGTCAACTCTTTTTAATCGTATTATCGGCGGACAGCATGCGATTGTTCACGATGAACCGGGCGTAACCCGCGACCGGCATTACGGCGAAGCAGAATGGATAGGGAAACATTTTACGCTAATTGATACCGGCGGTTATGTTCCGGATTCCGACGATATTTTTGAAAAAGCAATTCGCGAGCAGTCTCAAATTGCAATAGAAGAAGCGGACAAAATTATTTTTGTTGTTGATGGAAAAGAAGGGGTTACTGCATTCGATAAAGAAATTGCTAATATTTTGCGAAGGTCGAATAAAAAAGTTATTCTTGCAGTAAATAAAATTGATTCGGGAAATTATGAATCTGATGCGGCGCAATTTCACAAACTCGGACTTGGCGAACCGCACAGTATTGCTGCATTGGGCGGAAGAAAAATCGGCGATTTTCTTGACGAACTGACAAAAGAATTTCCAACCGATGGAGAAGAAAAAGACGATAAACGATTGCAACTTGCGGTTATTGGCAAGCCCAATGTGGGAAAATCTTCATTGGTAAATGCGTTGCTCGGCGAAGAACGTTCTATTGTAACTCCGATTGCCGGTACCACGCGCGATCCGATTGATACAGTTCTTAAACATTACGGCGATGAAATTGTTGTTATTGATACTGCCGGGTTGATGCGAAAAAGTAAAATCCGCCATAATGTTGATTTTTATTCGGCTATTCGTACGCTAAAAGCAATTGACCGCTGTACTGTTTCAATTATATTATTTGATGCAACTCTGCCGATTGAAAAACAAGATTTACGAATTGTTGAAACCGCCGTTGAAAAAAATAAAGGCGTCGTAATCGGTATAAACAAATGGGATGCAATTGAAAAAAATACTGAAACCGCAATTGAATATGAAAAAATTTTGCGCGATAGACTCCGCCAATATGATTTTATCCCAATCACATTTATTTCTGCAAAAACAAAACAACGAATATACAAACTGCTCGAGTTGGCAAAAGAAGTTCATCACAATCGTTCTGTACGAATACCGACAAGTTCATTGAATGAAAAATTGTTAGAAGATATTCAACGTTATCCTCCTTCTGCAAAAACAGGAAAAGATATTAAGCTGAATTATATTACTCAGGTAAAAAACTCCCCTCCGGTTTTTGCTTTCTTTGCAAATTTCCCGGAATTAATTTCGGAAACCTACAAACGATTTTTAGAAAATAGAATACGCGAGCATTTTGGTTTTTCCGGAGCGCCGTTAACGCTTGTGTTTAAACGAAAAAATAAATGAAACGAAAAATTATTGTCATAGGCGGACTTGCCGCAGGACCAAGCGCGGCGGCAAAAGCGAAACGGGTAAATCCCGATTCAGAAGTTATTCTCTATGAACAAAATGAATATATTTCGTACGGCATTTGTGAAATTCCTTTTTTTATCAGCGGTGAAGTTCAGAATCCAAACGATCTTATTATTTTTTCTCCAGAAAAATTTCAAAGGGAAAAAAATGTTTCCGCTTATATTCACCGTAAAGTTGAAACAATAATTCCGCGAAATCGCGAAATACTTGTTCGCAATTTTACCAATGGAAAAACAAACAGAGAAAATTACGATAAACTAATAATTGCAACCGGAAACTCTCCGAAATTATTAGGTATCAAAGGTGAAAATGCGCGCAATGTTTTTCATATTAAAAAATTAGACGAAGCATTTGCGCTTCGAAAATTTATTCTTGAAGAAAAGCCCCGTTCGGCAGTCGTCATCGGCGCAGGTTTCATCGGTCTTGAAATGACAGACGCATTAAATAAAATTGGAATTGAAGTTTCTCTTGTGCATCAAAACGAACTTCCGCTTTCAGTACTTGAAAAAAGCTCCAGCGAGATTGTAAGAAATGCGATTCTAAAAAAAGGAATCCATTACTACCTAAATTCAAATGTGGAGTGGTTTGGTATCGGCGCTTCTCAAAATGTTGTTGCTGTAGGTTTGAAGAGTAAAACAATTGAAACTGATTTGGTTATTGTTGCCATCGGTGTAACGCCAAATTCTGCATTAGCAAAAGAAGCCGGAATCAGCATTGGAAAATTTGGCGGAATTTCCATCAGCGATAGAATGAATGTTATCGGCGCAGATAATATTTTTGCGGCAGGCGATTGCTGTGAAATTAAAAATATTATTACAAAAAAACCGATGTATGTTTCGCTTGCAACAACGGCAAGTAAAACAGCTAAAGTTGCCGGCGAAAACGCAGCCGGTGGAAATGCGCAGTATAAAGGAGCCATTCGCGCCATCGGAATTAAATTTGCTGATATTGAAATTGCGCAGGTAGGACTCTCGACAAAAGAAGCAGCGCGCCATCAATTTCAATATGATGTAACGCAAATTACTTCAAACTCAAAAGTTTCAATGATGCCAAACGCATCGGAACTTTTCTTTACAGTTATTTCTGAAAAGCGTTCCGGGAAATTACTTGGCGCGAATGTTATTGGAAAGG
Organism: uncultured Chitinophagaceae bacterium; assembly: GCA_964463935.1. Lineage (GTDB taxonomy): Bacteria > Bacteroidota > Ignavibacteria > UBA10030 > UBA8401 > JACFMZ01. The sequence continues at coordinate 2,861 of CAYXEE010000346.1, forward strand.
AAGGAGCGGTACAGCGCGCAAATGTTTTTGCGGCTGCAATACGGCATAACTTAAATTTAAATGATATTGCAGAACTTGATTTGATTTATTCGCCTCCTTTTTCTCCATTATGGGATGGAATTATACAAAGCGGCATTAGCGGCTCTAAAAAATAATTTACTTGGAGATTTTATGAAAAATGTAACAATTATCAGTCATCCTTTAATTTTACGCGATGTATCTACTTTGCGCGATGAAAAAACGCCGAATCATTTATTTCGTACAACACTTTCACGCGTTGCAGGAATGATGGCATTTGAAGTAACAAAAGATTTTGCGGTTACAAAATATGCAATTACCACTCCT
>CAYXEE010000347.1:0-3200 GCA_964463935.1 uncultured Chitinophagaceae bacterium
CCAAAGGGATCCCTTCGGGACTTCGGAGCGGAGAAGGCGGGAGTCGAAGCATTTTCTTGTTTTGCGTAACTTCGGTTACTTACATATAACTTTGCAGCGCTTTCATATAATTTGCGCGTTCAAATGCAGATGGATCGGAAACATTTTTGTGGCTGATACTTCCGCGCATTATATCTAACGATTCATATTCGTGATCAATCATCCAGCGGCGGACGCCGTCTAACACTTCGCGGATTTTTTTCGGTCCGTGGCGAAGAAGCGCAGAACACATCATTGTAACATTTGCGCCCGCCATAATCATTTTTATTACATCTTCTGCGTTATGAATTCCGGTCGTCGCGGCAATATCTGCTTTAATTTTTCCGTACAGAATTGCAACCCAGCGCAACGGCATACGCAAAGAATCCGACGTGCTAAGAACTACGCCCGGTTCTACGGCAAGCTGGTCAAGATTGATATCCGGCTGATAAAAACGATTGAAAAGAACCAACCCATTCACGCCCAATTTATCCAAATTTATTGCAACGTTGGAAAGCGATGTGAAGAACGGAGAGAGTTTTACCGCAACGGGAATTGTAACTTGATTGCGAACATCTTTTACAATATCAATGTATGTTTGTTCAACATCGCTGCCGGTTAACAACGGATCGGTGGGAATGTGGTAAATGTTCAATTCCAATGCGTCTGCGCCTGCTTGCTGAATTTTTTTTGCGTATTCAATCCAACCGCCGTCTGTCATTCCGTTAATGCTTCCGATAATCGGAATGCTCACTGTTTCCTTTGCGCGGCGGATGTGTTCAAGATATTCGTCCGGTCCGGTGTGATATTCCTGCGGTTCAGGAAAATAACTTGTTGCTTCGGCGTAACTTTCTGCATTGTGTGTTAAATGATGATACAATTCTTTGGTTTCGTGGCGGATTTGTTCTTCAAAAATAGAATACATAACAATTGCGCCGGCGCCGTAATCTTCCATTAAACGAATTGAACCGAGCGTGCGCGACATCGGCGACGCCGAAGGAACAATTGGATTGGTAAGTGTAAGACCGAGGTATTTTGTTGTTAAGTCCATAATAGTTTCTCCAATTTTCTAGAACGTGCGGCAATAACTGCCGCACAGTTCGGTTCAATGTTAATGTGTAGTTTCTTTTGTTGTAACCGGCGCGCCGCTGTTGCTGTGCATTGCGGCAAGATGTTCATAATGACGCCAGCGTCTCATTACATCTTGTTGCGCTTCTTTCATTAGAACTTTTGCTTTTTCCGGCTCCATCTTTGTTAACATTTTGAAACGAATTTCGTTGTACGCAAATTCTTCCAATTTTATTTTCGGCGCTTTAGAATCGAGTTGGAAAGGATTTTTTCCTTCCGTTTCAAGATTTGGATTGTAGCGATACAACGGCCAGTAACCGGAATCAACGGCAAGTTTTTGTTGATTGAGTCCGTACTTAATGTTAATTCCGTGCGCTATGCAGTGGCTGTATGCAATAATCAGCGATGGACCGTCGTGCGCTTCAGCTTCAAGAAATGCTTTTACGGTTTGAAGATCGTTTGCGCCCATTGCAATCTGCGCAACGTACACGTTTCCGTAGCTCATTGCAATTAAGCCGAGATCTTTTTTGCCCGCCGGTTTTCCGCCTGCGGCAAATTTTGCCACGGCGCCGCGCGGCGTAGATTTAGACATTTGTCCGCCTGTATTGGAATACACTTCTGTATCAAGCACAAGAATATTTACATTTCTGCCGGATGCGAGAACGTGATCCAATCCGCCGAAACCGATATCGTACGCCCAGCCGTCGCCGCCCATAATCCACACGCTTTTCTTTACAAGATAATCTGCAATTTCCAGCAAATGTTTTGCTTCTGCATTGTGCGGATGTCTTTTCAAAACATCTTTTAATCGTGAAACGCGCTCGCGTTGATTATAGATTTCTTCTTCGTTGTTTTGATTTGCGTTAAGAAGTTCGCTTGCAATATCTTCGCCGATTTCTGGAATTAAACGAAGAAGCAATTCTCGCGCCTGCTCGTTTTGTTTATCAATTGATAAGCGATAGCCCATTCCGAATTCTGCGTTGTCTTCAAATAACGAATTCGACCACGCCGGTCCGCGTCCGTTTATATCTTTTGACCACGGAGTTGTGGGAAGATTTCCGCCGTAAATGGAAGAACAGCCCGTTGCGTTTGCAACAACAGTTCTATCGCCGAACAATTGCGAAACAAGTTTCACGTAAGGAGTTTCGCCGCAGCCCGTGCATGCGCCGGAGAATTCAAACAGCGGCTGCAAAAATTGCGAACCTTTAATTGTATTCATCTGAACATTTCTGCGGTCAATATCGGGAATTGTTAAGAAATACTCCCAATTTTTTGCTTCCTGCTCGCGCAGCGGCGGCTGCGGCTTCATGTTCAGCGCTTTGTATTTTGTCTCTTTCTTATTCTTTGCGGGGCAGACTTCTACGCACAATTCGCATCCGGTGCAATCTTCGGGCGCAACTTGAATTGTGTACGCTTGACCTTTGTATTCATTTCCTTTGTATTGCATGTGCTTAAATGTTTCCGGCGCATCTTTCAGCAATTCATTATCGAACACTTTAATACGAATTGTAGCGTGCGGACAAACAAGCGCGCACTTTCCGCATTGAATGCACCACTCCGCATCCCACACAGGAATTTCAAGCGCGATGTTTCTTTTTTCCCACTGAGTCGTTCCGGTCGGATACGTTCCATCTGCCGGCATTAAACTAACAGGAATATTATCGCCCGCTCCGGCAATAATTTTTGCCGTAACTTGCTGTATAAATTCCGGCGCTTGCACAGGAACAACCGGACGCAGAGAAATTTTACTGGTAATTTCTTTCGGGTAATCTACTTTTTGTAAATTTTCAATTGTTTGATCTACGGCATCGTAATTCATTTTTACAATATCTTCGCCTTTTTTGCCGTACGTTTTCTTAATTGATATCTTGATCGCATCAATTGCTTGTTCTTTTGGAAGAACGCCGGAAATTGCGAAGAAACAGGTTTGCATAATTGTATTTACGCGTCCGCCCATACCGGTTTTTTGCGCAACCGTGTTTCCATCAATTACAAAAAGATTTAATTTTTTGTTAACGATATCTTTTTGTACGTTCACCGGAAGTTCATTCCACACTCGGTCGGCGGGGAATGGAGAGTTAATGAGAAAAGTTCCTCCTTCAAAAAAGGAACCG
>CAYXEE010000348.1:0-3194 GCA_964463935.1 uncultured Chitinophagaceae bacterium
TTAATTTTTTGTGCCGAGTCGAAGCATTTTCTTATTTTGCGTAACTTCAGTTAGTAATGCGTTTAAACTGTAAACTTCTTGCCCCAAAATTTATCAGAAGTCCTATTTCAAGATTATATGCTTCCAAGTAATTTATTGCCTGGGCAAGATGAACATCTTCCAACTGCACCACGGCTTTTAATTCAACAGCAATACGGTTCTCCACTAAAAAATCTACCCGCCGTGTGCCGATGTGTTCATCACGGTAAAAGATCGGCATTTCAAACTCTCGTTGAAACTGCAATCCGGCACAGCGCATCTCAAGTTCCAACGCTCGCTGGTAAATAACTTCCTGAAAGCCGTTTCCCAACGTGCTGTGAACCGTCATTGCGCATTTAATTATGTGCGATGTCAACTCGGAATATTTGTATTCTTCTTTAATCACGGTTGTCATTTAATCACCAAAACCACAGTTCAGACATTGAACCCCATTTTTTGCAAATGAGCGTTTACTTTTTTCTCCAGAGCTTTTACATCATCCGTCAGTACAGGTAATGGAGTGCTGTAGCGTTCGGCAAGTTCTTTTATGCGCTGGGCAAGTTTTTGGCTAATGCGCTGCATTTCGCTGTGCAGAGAGTTTTCCAATGAGGCAATCCATTTATCTTCTACAATAAGCGCGATAATTTCGTTTTGCGTTAATGCTTTATACTTTGCAATCAGTTTTTCATTCAACGCAGTTTGCAATTCTTTTATTGTTTTGTTTGCTTCGGCTTGCTGTTCTGCCAGTGCAAGATATTTTTTTAATACGGAAAGTTCTTCGTCTTCCGGTTCTTCGTTTTGTTTGGTTTTGCCGTAAGCAATTTTTGGCTCAGCAACTTTTCTCAACTGTTGTTCAGTAGGTTTTGTTAATTGAGAAATCCGTTTAGCAATACTTGCTTTGTTCACTTTTTCTAAGTCTGCAAAATATCCATCATCGCCGCTCTGCTCTTCTTCCATCTCTTCTATCTGTGCGCCAAGAACATCGCGTTCCGCTTCTGCATCTTCAATTGCTTTTTGCTCTGTGCTAAAATATTTTTTAATCAGCAAAGATTTGGGAATCAGTTTTCCTTCAAACTCTTTTTCTTTTTTATCCCATTCAATCTCATTGCCGGATTTCCATCCATCCGCAACGGTCAGATAGACATCATCCTGCATTGTTTCAGACCAATACGTCATAAGATGCTGGTAAATATCGTAGCTGTCCAACAGTTCAAGATTGGAAAATGTGGAAAGTAATCCTTCGCTGAATGCGTGAATGAATTTCTTCGGTTTTGTTTTTCCGTTTATCGCTTTCAGTTCCGGTATATTCTTCTTTTTCCACGAATTGAATACCGAATCTATCTTTTGCGTGAAGGTCAAAAATTCTGAATGAAAAAAAATTGTATTCTTAATTTCATCTTCTGCAATCTTTACCGTGCTGTATCCTTTTCTATTACTCTTTGCAAACAACTGCTTTTTGAGTGAGGGGAAAACATTCCAATATTGGTCAAGGGCAGCAATATCAGCATCGGGAATTCCACCGTTCAAATGAGCATCAATATCTTGAATATCTTCGGTTTCTTGGCTGTCTATGTAGCGTGGAATGTTCAGATTGAATTCTTTTTCTTCAATTTCAGCAACGGAAACCATGCGGCTGTATTTGGGAATTTCAATCTGTTTATTGAATACATCTACTATCTTATGAATATCCTGTTCACGTAGGCGGTTCTTGTTTCCGTCTTTCACAAATCCTTTGCTTGCATCAACAATAAAAATTCCTTTGCGAGATTCTGCATTTTCTTTATCCAGAATAATTATGCAAGCGGGAATACCTGTTCCGTAAAACAAGTTTGCCGGAAGTCCGATAATTCCTTTAATGTATCCTTTGCGGATAATGTTCTTCCGAATTTCTGCTTCGGCATTTCCTCTGAACAAAACGCCGTGCGGAAGAATGACGGCACCTTTCCCTTTACTCTTTAATGAGCGAATAATGTGAAGCAGAAACGCATAATCGCCGTTCTTCGATGGCGGAATTCCAAATCCTTTAAATCGTTCGTATGGATCGTTCGCTGCATCAACGCCGTTACTCCACGATTTAAATGAGAATGGCGGATTTGCAACCACGTAATCAAATGTTCGCAATCTATTATTAGCATCAAGAAACTGCGGAGTAGAAAGCGTGTTTTCTCTTTTTATTTCTGCCGTTGGATTGTTGTGCAGAATCATATTCATTCGTGCAAGAGCGGCGGTGGCAACATCCATTTCCTGCCCGTAGATTGTTAATCCTTTATCGCTTTCATCCGCAACTTTTAATAAGAGCGAGCCGGAGCCGCATGTTGGATCATACACGGTTGTTGATGCAGTTGCGTTTGCGCCAACGCCGATAATTTTTGCCATTACACGGCTTACTTCTGCCGGAGTGTAGAACTGTCCTTTGCTTTTTCCGCTTTCTGTGGCGAAGTTACGCATTAAATATTCATACGCATCGCCAAGTATGTCATCGCCTTCCGCACGATTGGAACTGAAATCGAGCGATGGATTTTCAAAGATTGCAATAAGGTTTGTCAGCTTGGTTACAATCTCTTTACCGCTGCCAAGTTTTTCTGCGCTGTTAAAATCTGCAACGTCAATTGTTCCGGTCAATTTATTTGCTTCGGCAATCTTGGCAATAATTTTTTTATTAATATCATCGCCGATTGTTGTTTTGCCTTTCAGCGCAACCATGTCTTTAAAACTTGCGCCTTTCGGAACGATAATCGGTGCATACGGCACACCAGCATACTTATCCGATACATATTTTATGAATAACAGAACAAGGACATAATCTTTATATTGCGAGGCATCCATACCGCCGCGAAGTTCATCGCAGCTTTGCCATAATGTTGAATAGAGTTCAGATTTTTTAATAGCCATAGGTTAAATTACGAATCAGATTTTTTCATAATATTGTTTTTTTCTTTTATTATTTCCGCGGCAATGCTGACTGCAATTTCTTCCGCACTGGCGCTTCCAATTTCTAAACCAATCGGCGCAAATATTTTTTTCTGCATAAGAAGATTCTGATCTTCTTCATTAAGAGAATTTTTAATCCGTGCAATTTTTGCTTCTACTCCCATAAGGCCGACGTATGGAAGTTTATGGGGCAAAATCTGTTGCAAAGCTGCTGCATCGGAAATAAAATTAGATGTAACAATTGC
>CAYXEE010000349.1:0-3179 GCA_964463935.1 uncultured Chitinophagaceae bacterium
CCGCCTGTTCCAATTCCGCAGATAAAATAATCAATTTGTCCGCCGGTCTGTTTCCAAATTTCAGGTCCTGTAGTTTTGTAATGTGCTTCAGGATTTTTTGGATTTTCGTATTGGTCTGCTAAAATAGAATTTGGAGTTTCTTCAACGCGCTTTTTTGCAACGGAAGTGTAGCTTTCGGGCGATTCGTGCGGAACTGCAGTCGGCGTAACAATAACTTCCGCGCCGAAAGCGCGCAGATTGCTTATTTTTTCCTGACTCATTTTATCCGGCATTGTAAATACAGTTTTGTATCCTTTTACAGCCGCCGCCAGCGCAAGCCCCATTCCGGTATTTCCGGAAGTTGATTCAACAACAGTTCCTCCCGGTTTTAACCTGCCGTTACGTTCTGCATCTTCAACTATTTCAACGCCGATTCTATCTTTAACGGAGCCGCCGGGGTTTAAAAATTCCGCTTTCACAAAGATATGCGGTTTTAATCCTTTGGTAATTTTATTTAGTTTAATAAGCGGCGTATTTCCGATTGTTTCGAGGATATTGTTGAAATAGGTAATCTTCGAAAGGTCTTTCAAAATTTGTTCTCCCTAGTTTTTCAAAATATACTTTTTTCGGTTAGGATATGCAAGAATGTTAAACACAATGGAGTAATAACGGCTTTCTACGTAATTATGCGTTAAGGCATTTTTCATAATTTTTTTAATCAAAATGTGTTTTGAATATTTGTATTTCATCAAAAAAATTCATTCCTTTGCATCAAAACTACTTATTCCTATGGCGATTATATCCAGCGATGTGTTGAAAAAATTATTGTTCTCCAAACCGGTGCGCGTGGCTGCGTCTGCTGTGTTGGGAATTATTGCGGCGTGGTTCGTCGGCAATTCTTCTATCGGACGCGCGACTGAGCTTAACGCGCTTGATATACAATTTAAAATTGCGCGGGATACGCGAATGCCCGATTCTTCAATTGTAATTTTAACGATTGATCAAAACAGTCTGCAATATTTTAAAAAGAACGGAAGAATTTCCTGGCCCTGGTCGCGCGATTTTTATGCAATTACAACAGACTATCTTGCCAAAGCGGGGGCGAAAGCGATTGTCTTCGATTTTCATTTTAATGAACCGGATATTGACCGCGTAACTTCTTCAGGAATTGAAAACGATAGTTTGTTTGCCGCCGCCGTGCGTAATGCAGGAAATGTATTTTTTTCTGCGCAATTAACAAATCAAGAAACGGAAGATCAGGAAGGAGATACATTAGCAAAATTTCCCGAGAAACAATCATCATTGCAAATTTTACGCGAATATCAATTTGATAAAACGTACGCGCCGCTTATTCCATTTCAAGAAGCGGCAAAGGCAGTCGGCGTTGTAAATTTTATTCCCGATGAAGATGGAGTTTTTCGGTCGCTTCCTTTGGAATACAAATATCACGAGAAACAAATTTTTACGTTATCGTACGCCGTTTTAAAAGATTTGATGAGAAGCGAAGCAGATAAAATAAAAATTAGTTCGCCGCTTTTATTGTATTGGTACGGCAAAGGGGGACCCAGCGGAGTATTTCAACGCTGTTATTGTTTCGGCAATAAAAGAAATGCAGGGAAAAACACCGGATATTCCGTTGGAAACGTTCAACGATAAAATTGTTTTCATCGGTTCTAACGCGCCGGGACTTCTTGATTTGCGCACAACGCCGTTCACTTCGGAAGAGCCGTATCCGGGAGTTGAAATTCACGCAACAGCATTAAGCAATTTATTGAAGCAAGATTTTATTCATGAAGTATCATTTGTGTGGCTGTTGTTAGTGTGTATAGTTCTTGCATCAATTGTATCGTTAATTTCTAATTTTAATGAAAATATTTTAACAAGCACGGTTTTAGTAATTGTAATTCTTGGAATTTATTTTTTTGCCGTAACAAAATTATTTACAACTGAATTGATTTGGTTGAAAACAACGTTTCCGGTTGCAACAGTTGCGCTTACATACATTATTTCTATCGGATGGAGTTTTGCAACGGAAGGAAGATCGAAACGGCAGATCCAGAAAATTTTTGGACAGTATGTAAATCCGCATGTGGTAAAGCAGCTTGCATCCGATCCAGAATCAACAAAACTTGGCGGAGAAGAAATTGAAGCGACGGTTATGTTTTCTGATATTGAAGGTTTTACAACAATTTCCGAAGGGAAAAAACCGAAAGAACTTGTTGCATTTTTGAATGAATATTTTTCCACAGCAACGGATATTTTCTTAAAACACGAAGGGACGGTGGATAAATTTATCGGCGATGCGGTAATGGTGTTGTACGGCGCGCCGGTAAAACTTCCGAATCATCAAGTCCATGCGGCGCGCGCGGCGTACGAATTTTCGCGCGTTGTGTATGCAATGAATAAAGAAGCGCGCGAACGAGGCGAGCCGGTATTCTCAACGCGCATTGGTATTAACAGCGGTTCAATGGTTGTAGGAAATATCGGCGGACGAAAAACAAAATTAGAATACACCGCAATAGGCGATACCGTGAACCAAGCATCGCGATTAGAAGGCGTAAATAAATTTTACGGCACATCAATTCTGATGAGCGAAATGACCGCTCAATATATAATGGATGAGTTTTTGCTCCGTGAAATGGATTTAATTCGCGTGAAAGGAAAAAATCGTCCGATAAAAATTTATGAACTTGTCTGCAAGCGGGAAGAAATGTCCGATGTGAACCTGCGCATTGTGCAAACATTTGAATCCGGTTTGCAATTATACCGCCAGCAGCAATGGCGCGATGCGATGACAATGTTTTATACAGTTCTGAAATTAAAGGAAGACGATTACGCTTCTAAAGTGTACATACAACGATGCGAGGAATTTGAAAAAAATCCGCCTGCGAAAGATTGGGACGGCGTGTACGTAATGACATCGAAATAACATGGAACACGGATACCGCTGATTAGACTGATTTTCGCTGAAAAATGATGGAATTAATTCATAAAGACATAACTGATAAAACTATAAAAGCATTTTATACAGTTTATAATGAACTTGGTTATGGTTTTTTGGAAAAGATTTATCAAAATGCACTGTATTTGGAATTAGTAGAATCAGGATGACATTGTGAAAAACAAAAACAAATTAACGTAAGTTACTGATGTTACGCAAAATAAAAAAATGCTTCGACTCGGCACAAAAAATTAAGGTC
>CAYXEE010000350.1:0-3173 GCA_964463935.1 uncultured Chitinophagaceae bacterium
CGCCTGCCTTTGCCGAAACGAAGCATCGGCTTCGTGCAGGCAGGCTCAGCATGATCATCTGCGAACATCAGTTAATAACTCGGATAGGATAATAATGTTTGTAAAATATAATCAGGATAATTATAAAAGCACCAAGGGGGCTACATTGAATAATTTCAAAGAGTTTTAGCTATTCCAATCCAATATCTACAAATCTTTTATGGAAGTTAATTTCAAGAGACCGTGAAAACGAATCCAACCATTTCAAAATATATGCTTTATCATACTGTGGATTTTTCACCAAAATACTTCTCACATCTTCCAAGTCCCGCGGTCTTCCGGCAAATATTTTATGAATAATCACATCCTCTAAAGAAGCATATTTGATTGGATACTTTCCTATTGCGATTGAGTTTGCCCTTTTCATTGCTTGTAACTCATACGGCATAAACGAAAAAATTAAATCAACGCGAATATGGGATTTTTTATCGTAAAGCGGAAGAACATTTGATTTTTTTACAAATTCTGAAAGATTTTCTACGGCAGGCAGTAAATTAATTTCAGAACAAATTTTTGCTATTCTTTCATATTGAGTGTTATCAATTCCAAGAGTAATATCAATATCTCGGGTGAGCCGAGGTTCGCCGTACACTAAAACAGCTTGTCCGCCGATAACAATATACGGAATACTATTTCCATCAAGCTGTTTTGCAATATCAATGAGAATTGATTGAAACATTAACGTTCAACTTTCTCGCAAGTTCAATATCATTTTCAATTCCGTCAAGAATATCCTTTTCAGTAAAGTGACCAAGTAGTTTTGCTTGTTCATACAGTGCAGAAAGTATTTCCAACTTTTTTTGGACGGGAATATCTTCCTTAATTAAAAAGTTTTTTTCAAAATTTTTCACAATCTTAGCATTGATTATCATATTGAAAACTACACAAATCTGTTACAAATGGCAAACGCTCAAATTCATAAAATCTCGTTCAATCTCTAATTGGGAACGCTTATATATATCGGAGCTTTTGTACATTCAGCGTTACTAAACGGAGTTTTGTAACGAGAGGTTTTATTGATTTTTCTGTGAATCTGCGGAAAAATATTTATTCTTCGCTCGCTCTATCTAAAATATTTTGCGGAAGCGTTTTCGATGCTTTAGCGCCGAGTTTTTTAATATCTTCGGCGCGCTTCACTAAATTACCGGAACCGGTAGAAAGTTTTTTCATCGCTTCATCGTATGTTTGCTTTGTATTATTCATTAACGCTCCAACTTTCAGCAAATCATCAACTAAACCGGTAAACTTATCGTATAGGTCGCCGCTCTTTTTTGCAATTTCAAGCGCGTTGCGGTTTTGCTTTTCTTGTTTCCAAAATGAAGCAATTGTGCGAAGCGTTGCCAGCAATGTTGAAGGGCTGACGATGACAATTTTCTTTTCCCACGCAAAATTGTAGAGCATCGGGTCTGCCTGCAATGCAACGCTGAATGACGGCTCAATCGGAACGAACAGTAACACAAAATCCGGCGTGCTGAATAATTCGCCCGTTTGATAATTTTTTTCACTCAATAATTTAATGTGCGAACGAAGCGAGTTGACATGCTCTTTGGTAAACTGCTCGCGCGCTTCATCGGTTTCTGCGCTCGCAAACGATTCATACGCAGTTAACGAAACTTTTGAGTCTATGATTATGTGTTTATTATCGGGAAGATTCACAACAACATCAGGACGGATAGTTTCCCCTTCAATATTTTTTGTTGTAAACTGTGTTGTATATTCGCGGTCTTTTTCTAAGCCGGATAATTCAAGAATTTTTTCAAGAATAAATTCTCCCCAATTTCCCTGCTTCTTTGTGTCTCCTTTCAGCGCCTTTGTTAAATTATTTGCTTCTTCAGTTAACCGACTGTTCAATTCAATCAAGCGGCGGACTTCTTCGCGCAGGCTTGTTTTGTCCCGCAATTCTCTGTCGTATGTTTGGTCAACTTTTGCCTCAAATTCTTTTATTCGGTCGCGCAACGGAAGAAGAATTTCCGAAAGCTGTGTTTTATTCTGCTCGGTAAATTTTTTCGTTTTTTCATCAAGTATTGAATTCGCAATATTTTGGAATTCACTTGTTAATTTTTTATTCAATTCTTCAACTTCTTTGCGTTGTTCATCAAAACGCGAAGAAAGATTTTTGTTATGCGTTGCTGCTTCGGTAAATTCTTTCGTCAATTCCTCGTTTTTCTTTCGTTCGTTTTCAAGTTCCTGCTTCACTTCACGAACGGATTGTTCTAAAAGGTTTTTACTTTCCGAAAGACGCGCGCTTTCTGTCCGTAATTCTGTAATTTGAAAATTCAATTTTTTTGCGTCATCATTAGTCATTCCTTGTACAGAAGAAAATTTCGATTTTGCGTAAAGAAAACCAACCGCGCTTCCGATGATAATTCCAACGCTTAAAAAAACAATGTCCATATTAAAGAGGTTTAGTGAAAAAAATATACAGTACAACTATAAGAATTGAATATTGAAGCGCTCGGGCATACAACATACTCCAATTTTTTATCGTATTCCAAGCATAAGAAAGAGCAGCTGTTGCTGCAATAAGTAATATTGTCATTCCTAACACTTCGGGAATTGTCCGCGTTTTCCCGATTAAAAACGCCAAACTGTGATTATTAATAAATAATCCATAGATAACAAGTAAATGACCGGCATACGCAACTAACGATTCTGAACCGACAATGGAAACAAGAGATGGTTTCGATTGAACAATTTTTTCCCAATACCATAATGTTGCAAGTAGAAGAAGAACAATACCAAGACGAATGAAAAAGAATCCCGGATTCGCTCTCCAATAATTGTGCGGCGGATAGAATGAAACAGGAAAAATAGCAGCAATTAAAGAAACAAGAATAAGAGCGCTCGCAAAAAGAAATATCAGAAAAAATATTTTTTCATCGGGAAATTTCCCTCGCATCCAAACTACACTCTGCGAGGTTAGCGCTCCGAATAACGCAAATCCCATCCAGGGAAACAACGGAAACTGCGAATGATGAAATGAGGTAAAATAATTTCCAATCGGCTCGGGGAAATATGAATCCAAGTTTATTTCGTGAACAAACGGCGAGAAAAAAATTATTCCCAGAGCCGTAATTGCAACGCCGACAAAATGATATTTTTGTTTTCTCAAAATAATAACAAGAATAAGAAGA
>CAYXEE010000351.1:0-3163 GCA_964463935.1 uncultured Chitinophagaceae bacterium
CAGAAGCTGATTCATCGCGGTTGCATGGCGTAACTCCGTTTGATAAAATCACCGGACTTTCACCTAAAACAGCGGCTCCTGAATCGTACACAAAAATATTCGGAACTGCACTGGTTGAAATTTGCAAGAACAATCCGAAGGTTGTAGGTATCACTGCTGCAATGCCGGACGGGACGGGCTTAGATATTTTACAAAAAGAAATTCCAGATAAATTTTTTGATGTTGGAATTGCTGAACAACATGCGGTTACATTTGCAGCCGGAATGGCAACAGAAGGATATATTCCCGTTTGTGCAATTTATTCTACCTTTCTTCAGCGGGCTTACGACCAGATTGTTCACGATGTAGCATTACAAAATTTACATGTAGTTTTTGTTATGGACCGTGGAGGACTTGTTGGTGCAGATGGTCCAACACATCACGGTGTCTTAGATTTGTCATATTTGCGCTCGATTCCTAATTGCGTTATTATGACTCCGAAAGATGAAAATGAATTACGGAACATGCTATATACTGCAATTGAACATAAAGGCGGTCCAATAGCGCTGCGGTATCCGAGAGCAAATTCACTTGGAGTACCTGTAAAAGAAAAATTTGAAAATATTCCAATCGGAAAATCAGAAATAGTTAGAACTGGAAACGATGTTGCAATTCTTGCAGTCGGGCATTTAGTTCCAAATACACTTAAAGCAGCAGAATTACTGGAAACCAATGGAGTTTTGGCAGAAGTTGTTAATGCAAGATTTGTTAAACCGATAGATTATGCGATGCTTAAAGATATTGCACAGCGGTTTTCAAAAATTGTTACTATTGAAGAAAACAGCATTATCGGTGGTTTTGGTGCAGGAGTTCTTGAAGCATATTCTGAAATGGGAATAACAAATCTTAATATTAAAGTTCATGGAATTCATGATGGATTTATTGAACATGGAACTCCCGCTGAATTGCAAGAAATTGCAAAACTTGATGCAAAGGGTATTGCAGAGATTGTGAGTAATTTTTTAAATAATTCCTAATACGTAAAAATATTTTTCGAACGTAATACATAATAATTCTATGGTTGAAAAAAATAACCGCCCGAAAATCGGCATAATTGGTCTTGGTTGGATTGCGCAAGTCTATCATCTTCCTATATTAACAAAAATTCCTGAGATAGAAATTGTCTGTGTTTGCGACAGAGATAAATCTAAAGCACGGCTAATTGCCGAGAAATACGGTATAAAAAAATATTATACTGATTATGAAGATATGCTTGTAAAGGAAGAATTAGACGCAGTAGATATTTGCACTTCTACCGATATGCACAAAGAAATTGCGATTGCTTCCGTGGAAGCACAGCGCGATGTTTTTGTTGAAAAACCGATTGCTCGCGAATATCACGAAGCAATTGCCATAGCAGACGCTGTAAAGAAAAACAAACGTAAACTAATGGTAGGAATGAATCATCGGTTTAGACCTGATACGATGATGCTGAGAAGTTTTATTGAAAATAACGAACTCGGTAAAGTTTTTTATGTTAAATCAGGATGGCTAAAAAGTCCTTCCTCTGAAGCAGGGTGGATTCAAAAAGAAGAACTTTCCGGCGGCGGAGTTTTTCTAGATATGGGCATTGTTATGCTCGATCTTGCTTTGTGGATGACCGGTTATCCCGATGTTGTGCGCGTAAATGCGGTAAATTATTATCATCGCACTAAGGTTGAAGATTCTTCTGTTGCATTTCTTCACATGAAAAATGGCGCTACTATTTCCATTGAAGTAAGCTGGCGCGTACATATTGAAAATGAATTATATTATTGTAATATCTATGGCGATAAAGGAAGCGGAAAAGTTAATCCGTTGAAAATACATAAAGAAATGCATGGCAGCGTTGTTAATGTTACTCCGATGAAGACCGATTCTACTGTTAATATGATTAAGCGGTCGTATGAAAATGAATTAAAATATTTTATAGAAACTTTACGTGGAAATCTTCCAAATATTTCTACTGCCGGCGAGGCGGTTCAACGAATGAAAATAGTTGATGCTATTTACAAATCTGCTTCTAAGGGCAAAGAAATTTACTTCAAATGATATTTATGAACCTTCTATAAAAGACATTGCGGTTAGAATAAAATCGTAATGTCTTTTTTTATTTTAGATGAACACAGACGAACTTTTGATGCGCCGTTGCTTTAAACTTGCCGAAAAGGGAATAGGAAATGTAAGTCCAAATCCACTTGTCGGCGCCCTTGTTGTAAAAAATGGAAAAATAATTGGAAGCGGATTTCACAAGCGCTATGCGCAATCTCATGCTGAAATAAACGCAATGCACGACGCTAAACGGAAAATTTCTTCCTTATGCGATACAACGCTCTATGTTAATTTAGAACCATGTTTTCATTACGGCAATACGCCTCCATGCGTTGATGAAATATTAAAAGAAAAAATTAAACGCGTTGTTATTGCATCGAAAGATAAAAATCCATTAGTAGCTGGGAAAAGCATTGAAAAATTAAGAAAGAACGGCGTTCAAGTTACTGTTGGAATTCTACAGAAAGAATCTGAAAAATTGAATGAATTTTTTTTCAAATATATTACCACAGGTTTTCCTTTTATTGCATTAAAAGCAGCTCAAACTAAAGATGGATTTATTGCAAAAGAAAACGGCGAATCAAAATGGATTACAAATTTAGAATCGCGTAAGCACGCGCATCAATTACGCAGTTATTATGATGCAATCATTATCGGGGCAAAGTCAGCCGTACTTGATAATCCCGAACTAACTGTTCGATTAGTAAAGGGGAGAAACCCAATACGTATAATTATCAGCGGCAGCTTAAACATAAACACAAATCTGAAAATATTTTCAACGGAAAAAGCTTCTACCATTGTCTATACAACAAAATCAAAATCCATTGCGAAACAAAAAATAATTACGATACTTGAAAAAAAGGGCGTTGTTGTTCAACAGTTAAAAGGAATTCAAAATAAACTAAAAATTTCCGATATTATATCTGATTTGGCGGAACATAAAATTTCATCGGTAATGGTTGAAGGCGGAAATGAAATGTATAATGCATTCTTTAATGAAAAATTATGCGATAAAATTTACTTGTTTGCTTCTGATGACAAATTTGGCGCGGGAATTAACGGTATAAAAAAAATTCCGGAATCCTGCAGTAAA
>CAYXEE010000352.1:0-3158 GCA_964463935.1 uncultured Chitinophagaceae bacterium
CAAACTTAAGCGTGCCTCGCTCAGCATGACCATCTGCGTAACTTCAGTTATTAATTAGAATATCAATTTTTCCAAAAAGATTTTTTGTCTCGTAAACTAAATTTTTAACTGAATGTTCTAAAGTTACATCTGTCGGAATTGCTACAGCAGTTCCGCCGGAATTAATAATTTCATTTTTTACCTCTGTTAGCAATTCAAAATTTCTTGAAGCAAGAACAATACTCGCTCCTTTTTTGGCTAACTCCAAGGCGATAGCTTTCCCTATTCCTTTGCTGGCGCCTGTAACAATTGCAACTTTATCTTTCAGCGAGACAGTTTCCACTACAAATCTCCTTCAACAGGACGAATTATTATTTCATCTGTATTAACATTCTTTGGTTGAAGATATAATGAAAGTACAACTTCGGCTACATCTTCCGGCTGCATCATTTTGTCGCGATATTTTTTGCGAACTCCTTCGTTCCACATTTCTGTTTCCGTTGCTCCGGGAAGAACATCAATTACCTTAATCCCTGATTTGCGAACTTCTGCGCGAAGTCCTTTCGTCATTGCCAACGCGCCTGCTTTAGACGCGGCGTAAACCGAAGAACGAAGAAATGTATCTCTTGCAGAGACAGAATGAATTGTAATAATATGTCCGGTTTTGTTGCGAAGCATTGCAGGAAGAACGGCTTTAGTGCAAAGAAAAAATCCGCGCAAATTTGTATTTACAATATAATCAAAATCTTCAATAGTAGATTCTTCAAATGTTTTGAACGCAGTAACGCCTGCATTATTGATTAAAACATTAACGCCGCCAAATCTTGATTCAATAATAGAATAAGATTCCATGACGCTTTTTTCAGATGTTATATCGCAAACAACTGCAGCAGCGTTTCCGCCGTGCAAATTTATTGCTTCAACATTTTTTCTTACTACTTCTTCATTTCTTCCGCTGAGAACCACTGCGCAATCAATTGTTCCGAATGCAGCGGCAATTGCGGCGCCAATACCTTTTGTTGCGCCTGTAATCCAAACAACCGATAATTTATTTTTTTCCATTACGATAATTTATTTGTAATTAAAGTTAGAAATTCTGTGCGTGTTTTTATATTGTCCTGAAAAACTCCGAGCATTGCGCTGGTTGTTGCAAGCGAATTTTGCTTTTCAACGCCGCGCATCATCATACACATATGTTTCCCTTCGCACACAACAGCAACGCCTTCCGGTTTTAAAACCTCGTATAACGTATCGGCAATTTGTCTCGTCATTCGCTCTTGAACTTGCAATCTTCGCGCAAACATATCCACAATGCGGGGAATTTTACTGAGTCCGACAATTTTTCCATTGGGAATATAGGCAATATGAATTTTTCCGTAAAACGGCAGCAGGTGATGCTCGCACATACTGAAATAATCTATATCTTTTACTATAACCATTTCTTTAGTGTGTTCAGCAAACAACGCGCCGTTCAGAATTTTCCTAACATCTTCTCTATATCCTTTAGTTAAGAAAAGCATAGATTTTGCTACACGACGAGGAGTTTTTAATAAACCTTCTCTCTCCGGGTTTTCGCCAATTTCTTTAAGCATTACTTTTACAACAGATTCAATTTTTTTATCTGCAGGCGAACCATTATTTTTTGCCAAGAATTATTCTCCTCTAAATTCAACAAAATTATTTTCTGTTTCATACAGCCGTACCGAATATAACTTCCCTTCGGTAATATAAGGCGCAATTCTCTTCCAGCATGCAATTGCAATGTTTTCCGCCGTAGGATTTATTCCTCTCAAAAACGGAACATCTTCGTTCAAATTTTTATGATCAACAAATCGTAAAAACTCATTTTCTAAAATTGATTTTACTTTTTTTAAATCAATAACATATCCGGTTTTAGGATTTGGCTCTCCGCAAATGCAAACTTCTACATAGTAATTATGTCCATGACCGGACGGATTAGAGCATTTTCCAAAAACTTCAAGATTTTTTTCATCGGAGAAGGAAGAATCAAATAAACGATGCGACGCGCTGAAATGGGCGCGGCGATAGACGTACACAATACCCATCATTCCGCCAATGCTTTTAAAATTTCTTTTGTGTGTCCTTCAACTTTTACTTTGGGAAAAATGTGAGATATTTTTCCTTTTTCATCAATAACAAATGTAGTTCGTATAACGCCGAAATATTTTCTTCCATACATACTTTTTTCCTGCCATACGCCATATTCTTGAAGCATTGTTTTGCTTTCATCGCTAAGCAACGGAAAATTTAAATCATATTTCGATACAAATTTTTCGTGTGCTTTTACTGCGTCTGGACTTGCGCCGATTACAATTGCGCCTTTCTTTTTTATTACAGCAAGATTATCGCGAAATGAACACGCCTCTTTAGTACAGCCGCTTGTATCATCTTTTGGATAAAAATATAGAACAACTTTTTTTCCTTTAAAATCTTGTAAGGAATAATTTTTTCCATCGCTTGCCGGTAATTTAAATTCAGGAGCTTTGTCTCCAATTTGTAGTTTTGTCATTTTTCCCTTTTAAATAATTCGCGGATTATGTGCGATAATCCGCGTTGTAATAAACATTTATTGTACAGCTTTTTTAACTTCTTCATACGGCGGTTCAACACCGGGATTTTCAGAAATCCAAACGTAGGTAACTTCGCCATTTTCATTGATAACAAAAACAGAACGATTAGCAGCCGTTAATCCGACAAGCCCTGCAAAGTTGCTCACTAAGCCGCAATACTGCGAAGAAACATACCGCGTATAATCGCTTAGTAATGGAAATGATAAACTATTTTTATCTGCAAATGCTTTGTTTGAAAATGGCGAATCAACGCTAATTCCCAATACTTGAGCGTTTAATGAATTAAATTCTGAAAGTGAATCTCGCAACGCGCACATTTCTTTTTCACAAACTCCTGTAAACGCACCGGGATAAAATGCAAGAACAACTTTTTTTCCTGCAAAATCTGAAAGTGACGTAATTTTTTTTCCTGTATCAGGAAGCGAAAAATTTGGCGCTTTTTGACCAACAGTTACCGGCATATGCTCTCCTTAAAATTTTAATTTATGATTTAAACAGTTTGGAAATAATTCTTGTTCCAAATTTCATAAATAAATTAGCCAAATCAATTTCCATTGTCAAACGTCTTGGGAAAATGTTTTTTTTTAA
>CAYXEE010000353.1:0-734 GCA_964463935.1 uncultured Chitinophagaceae bacterium
TCATTTACATAACGAACAATTGTTAATGCGCGTGGTGCAAGCGTGCCGGCTACTCCGCGGTATGTTAATTCCTTAAATCGTACTTTATTCTTTTCGCTTGCCGATGTAATTGAATCCCACGCCCACGCGTACGCTTTTTTCCATTCAGGATTTGCAGCTACTTTTGTGCGAAGTTCTTTTTCTTCGCTGCTTTTCTTATCCATCAATTTCTTATCCATCAATCCTTGATATTCTCCGGTGAGCGCTTTTTGGGCATTTTCTAAACCGAAAATATTTGTTAGCGAACGCCGCTGTTGTTCTTCGCCAAGCGCAGAATATTTCTTCAAGGTTTCAATCATCCGTTTAATAGTTTTTAAACGCGCGGGATAAGTATAATCGCGCGCATATTCAATTTGCGAATATGTTTGCTGTCTGTTTGTTGAACCGGGATGACCAGATGTAAAAACCAGTTCATCTTCTTTTGCGCCTGCAGTGTTCCATTTAAGAAAATGCGTCGGTATATACGGCGCATCGTTTTCATACACGCGGAAGAAACACATGTCCAAATCGTAACGGGGAAATGTAAAATTATCCGGATCTCCGCCGAAAAAAGCAATCTGCTGTTCAGGCGCCATTACAAGCCGAACATCGGTAAATTTTTTGTAACGGTAAATCCAATATTCGGCGCCGTTGTATAACGTAACAATATCGGAGCGCAAACCGGTTTTTTCTTGGCTATCTTTTTGTAATTGTGC
>CAYXEE010000353.1:786-3153 GCA_964463935.1 uncultured Chitinophagaceae bacterium
AATTGCATCCATTACCTTGGTTGTAATGTTTTCCATTTCAAATAAAACGTTCAGTTCAAGGTCAACGCATTTTACTTCTTCGGCTTGCGTTGCTGCGTAGAAACCATTTTTTACGTAATCAAATCCGCCGGAAGTTGACAATTTTTGAAGCTGTCCGAGACCGACGTGATGATTTGTCATTACCAATCCGTTCCCGGAAATAAACGAACCTGAACCGCCGTCGTTAAAACGAACGGAAGAAAGACGCACAATGTCTAACCATTCTTGGGTAATATCAAATCCGTATTTTTCTTTCAAAAGTTTTTTCGGCGGATTGTCAAACGTCCACATTCCTTCATCTGCAAGCGAGTATGTAAACAGCGCAACAAGAAACAGCGCTATAAGTTTTATGTTTTTCATTGTTTTTCCTTTATTTATTAATAGTGAGAAAATATTAGTAGTAACTATTATTAGACGCCTCAAGCTTTCATTCGTTTTCCTTTTTCTTCTTCAGTAAAAATCCAGCCGACAAGTTTACCGGAATCAATTTCACCAAAATTTTTCCAATATTCATTATTTCGGAAATTACGCGAAGAAGTTTCACCCTGCGGAATCTTTTGTACTTCATTCATAATTTTTTTGAAACGGGATTTCCATATTTCCATATTTTGTGCGCGCAAATCTACCCAGCCGTTGTGCGCCCATGTTTCAATTGAATCGGCTGTAATTGGAAGCTCGTTTTCTCCTCGGAAAGCGGGAATTTTTACTTCATTTCCGCGCAACAGCGTTTTTCCGTCTGCAAGTAGAATCGGAATTCCGATAGAAATAATTTGCGCGCGAAGTTCGCTGTTATTCTTTATCAATAATGAAATATCAGCGGAGATTTTTTTTGCAGAAGTTTTCAAAACATTTTTAATTGAACCATAAATGCGTTTCAATAAATGCGATTCGTATAATAATTTTGAAAGCCGCGGCGGACCAAGCATTTCAAATGCAACGCTGTTTGTATTATTTTCTTTTTCCAGCGCTTTCATTTTCTCTAATGCGCTCTGAAACATAAACCCTGCCCGGTACGTAGGGGAAAGCGTTGCATTATCCAATGCGTTAATAATATCGTGTCCGGTGTTACCGCCTTTAATTTCGTACACAACATCTTCTGCAATTTCTTCCGGCGTAACAAATTCCATTTGTCCTGGAGTTGAAATTGCTTCAAATTCTCCGCGAGAAAAGATTCCATTTTCTCCGGTATCGATAAATACAGAGCGTAAACGCTGATTCCTTGGCGTTGCAATCGGATTCTGCATGCGAATCTGAAATTTATCTTTTAATACAATTCCTTGTTTCGGCGGGCAGTCAAACAATTCAATCGGTTTCCCTCGCTTAGCAACTTCTCCGTATGCTATTTTTTTCCATGCAATTGCTCCGGTCGGTTTAATTTCTTTTGTAATCGGCGCGTCTGGCGTTCTTCCCATTAAAAATAGAAGAAGCGTGTGCGCGCCCGCCACTGCGGATTTGCTCAGCAGTACTCGCGATGGTTTTTCTTCGCTGTGCGTGTAAGGAATATTCAGTCCCATTCCGCCGGTGCCGCTTGTTCCGATTTTTGCATAAATTTTTGTTTTTGCAATGTTCATTGATTTGTAGAAAATCTGCACGTGTCGGATTAGCTGCGGAGTGTACTGCGTGCAAAGCAATTTTTCTATTGCTTCACGAAGCGCAGCATCATTTTTATTTTTTAGCTGCTTAACAACATCGCGCGAGGATTGAAAAATATCTTGATAGGCAATTGCCGTGGCGGAATTGATGCAGTCAATAACAATATCCGGTTTGTATTTCTGAATCAGAGTAAAAAGGGCGGAACGTTTTAGAACAGGAGGAGTTAACTCGTCTAAAATATCTTCGATAAATTTGTTGCGCAGCGCGGGAGCCGCAAGAATTTCTTCGCGCGATAAATCCTTAAATTCATTTCGGACAAAAATATTTCCCCACCACGGCGTAAAAAATTTTTGTCCGGTAGAAGGATACTCTTTTAACATTTGCGCGCACGCATCTTTTGCTTCGAATTCTTTTAATGAAGTAATAATGATGCGCTTCGGCTGTTCTTCCATTAAACGGCGGCAAATTGCGGAACCAACAAGTCCCCATCCGCCGAGAACAAGTACGGATTTATTTTTGATAACCATAGGAATCTCTGTTTGAGAAAGTTATAGAAAATTGCAGCAAAAAGATGTTTGCCTTTTCTGCAAAAATTTTATGTAAAGTACTGAAGTTACGCAGATGGTCATGCTGAGCCTGCCTGCACGAAGCCGATGCTTCGTTTCGGCAAAGGCAGGCGAGGCACGCTTAAGTTTGTAAGGTCATCCTTCTGCCGAAGGCATCTCCCTAAGGGAT
>CAYXEE010000354.1:0-3141 GCA_964463935.1 uncultured Chitinophagaceae bacterium
TTTTAAACAATAATTTGCGCCTCTGGGACTTTGCGAGAGATGTTTTTAGAGGTGCCCTTATTATTTACACAAAAATACAAAGAAGTATAATATTAGCAACCGCAGACATAAAGTCTGCGGCTACATTTTAAATTAATTTTCCAGCCGAGAAAATCGTTCACCATTTCATTCGCGGGTTTTGAACCGCCGGCGGCAAGAATTTTCTTTCTGTATGCAGTTAATACAAAAAATTTTACAACAGCAAGACCAATCTTTGAAAAAATTTTCAATAAATATCCTCGCGGCAAGGAGACTGTGTTAAAACTAAAGTATTGTCGCACTGAGCGAAGCGAAGTGTCCATTTTTAGTCTGGATTCTTCACTGCGTCCGCCTGAGGCGGACTGCGTTCAGAATGACTTATATAAAAATTGATTTTTTACACAGTCTCCTATGTGCGTGGTTTACATAATAAATCCCGTTTCGATTCAAAACATTTTCAGCTTAATCTTCAAAATACCGTTCAGCAAGGGTTGTTGTAATCTTTCCCTCATCTTTTAATTGTTTATGCAGCCGCTCAAATCCCGTATTTCATTTTTGCATCGATAATTTGCTTTTTTAAAGTAATGCCAAACTTAAAGTAACGACACTACGGGTAAATACTATTCAATTATTCGCTGCTTTCAACAAGCAGACAATTCATCCAAAAACAATCTTATCTTTTCATCCAGTCTTGTACTTTCGCCGCAATTTTTTCCGGCGTAAAGCCGAAATGTTCTGCAAGCGCTTCTAACGGCGCAGATTTTCCGAAATCGTTCAGCTCAATGCGCATCATTTCCTGTCTAATCACATCTCCCCATCCCATTGTTTTTGCCGCTTCTACAACTACTACTTTCGCGTTCTTTGGGAAGAGTGAATTGATATATTCTGCCGATTGCTGTTCCAAAATTGTTAACGATGGAACCGAAACAACGCGCACGGAAAATTGTTCTTCCAATTTTTTTGCCGCCTTTATTGTAACACTTAATTCCGAACCGTTTGATGCAAAAACAATTTCCGGTGAATTATTTTTTTCTTTGTAAGCAATGTATGCTCCTTTTGCAACATCCGCAGGAACAAATTCAACATTGCGTTCTGAAACTCCTGTTTTTTGACGCGAAAGTAGAAGCGCAGCCGGTCCGTTTGTATTTTTTAACGCGGCAATCCATGCGCCGAGCGTTTCCAATCCATCGGCTGGTCGAATGACGGTAAGATTCGGAATTGTTCTCAGAGCGGCGTGATGCTCTACCGGCTGATGAGTCGGACCGTCTTCGCCGAGGAAAATACTGTCGTGCGTAAAAACGTAAATCACTTGCAGTTTAGAAAGCGCAGCAAGACGAATTGAACCGCGCATATAATCCGAAAAGACTAAAAATGTTGCGCCGAACGGAATGAAACCGTTGTAGTACGCAATTCCATTGATAACTCCCCCCATTCCGTGTTCGCGGATTCCAAAATGAAAATTCTTTCCTGAAAAATTATTGTGTTGAATAGAACCGAATTTTTTCATCATCGTACTTGTAGAAGGAGCAAGGTCTGCAGAACCGCCGATGAAGTGCGGAACATGTTCTGCAATTTTTTGAATAACCACGCCGGAATGCGAGCGCGTCGCATTATCTTTTTTCAAATCTTCCGTAAAGAGAAACGATTCAAAATTTTCTGGAAGAGTTTTGGTGATTGCGTTGGAATATTCCGCCGCAAGTTCTGCATTTTCTTTTTCCCACAAATTAAATTTTGTTTCCCACTGCGCATATTCTTGTTTTAAATCTTCAACGCGTTTTGCAAAAACATCTTTCACTTCCTGAGGAATGTAAAAACTTTCAGAATATTTCCATCCGAGTTGTTCTTTTGTTTTTGCAAGTTCATCGTTGCCGAGCGGCGCGCCGTGAACTTCGTGCGTATTCGCTTTGTTCGGACTTCCAAATCCAATTGTTGTTCTTGTTAAAATGAGCGTCGGTTTGTTTTTTTCATTTTGTGCTTCAAGAATTGCTTTTTCAATCTCTTCGTGGTTATGTCCGTCAATGCGTAGTGTGTGCCAGCCGTACGCTTCAAATCGTTTCTGAACATCTTCCGTAAATGTTATCTCTGTATGACCTTCAATGGAAATATGATTATCATCGTAAAAATAAATAATATTTCCGAGTCCGAGATTTCCCGCATACGAAGCCGCTTCCGATGCAACGCCTTCCATTAAATCGCCGTCGCTGACAATTGCATAAATATAATGGTCGCCGAAAATTTTCTTTTCGCCGCGATTATATTTTGCATCCATCATTTTTGAAGCGATTGCCATTCCAACACCGTTTGCAAATCCCTGACCGAGCGGACCGGATGTAACTTCTACGCCGGGAAGATGTTTAAATTCGGGATGTCCGGGCGTTTTGCTGTATAACTGGCGGAATGATTTTAAATCATCAAGCGAAACTTCAAATCCTGAAAGATGAAGCAATGAATACAAAAGCATTGAACCATGTCCGGCGGAAAGAATGAAACGGTCGCGGTTGATCCATTCCGGCTCGCTCGGATTAAATTTCAGATATTTAGTCCATAACACTGCGGCAACATCTGCCATGCCCATCGGCATTCCGGGATGTCCTGAATTTGCTTTTTGTACGCCTTCTGCGCTTACTATGCGGATTGTATTTGCTGTTAATTGACCAATTGCGGAATTCATAATAAAATAATTTTGTGAAGAATGTTTGTCCGAAATGCGGAACTATTGTTAATTTATGGAGTGTAATATACTAAAAAATTAGTATCAATATTAAGTTTTTGACACAGTCTCCATTGCATTGAAATCTGCACGCTATACGTAAAAAAATTTTTTGAAAGAGCGCCAATTTGATTCACAGATGAATCTTGCGCGCCAATTCACGCATCATACAGATAAATAACTGAAGTTACGCAAGATGATGTTTAAGGACTCAAAACCTGAATCCCGTCATTCCCGCGAAGGCGGGAATCTATGAATTTGAACTGATTTCAATGTACGGATGCCCGACTAAAGCATTTTCCGAAGGAATCCCTTCGGGACGGGCATGACGTTTTTCTTGTTTTGCGTAACTTCAGTAAATAACTGAAGTTACGCAGATGGTCATGCTGAGCGAGGCACGCTTAAGTTTGTAA
>CAYXEE010000355.1:0-3138 GCA_964463935.1 uncultured Chitinophagaceae bacterium
CGGAATAGATTTTCCAAAAAATTTTTTACTGCATTGTATATGAAAATCTATTTCTCCAGCCGATAATTCTGCATAACAATATAGACAGCGATTAGTTTTCATTCCACACTTCTGCTTCTACGCTTACTGCGCCGATACAATCCTTGCAGCATGCCAGCAGCAATCCCATTCTATCGCGCGAATTTAGTTTCCAATTTTTTTCCGCTATTTCCAATAACCATCCTTCCGGTATAAGCCCGTCGAAAAAAGGAAACAGGGTTTTGCTTTTAAACGGCTCTGTTTGAATTGGAAGAGTTAAACTTATATGTTCACATTTTTCATTTTGCAAATATTCTTTTGCATAGAGAAAAGAATATCCCTCTTCATCTTCAAAAAGATTTCCGGCAAATTTATTTTTGAAATATATTTTTGCACTTCTCATATATTTTCTCTGTTCATTTCAGATGGCTTCAATTCTGCGCCGAATAATTTTAAAACTTGGTTTACTTTGTCTAAACGAACTGTTGTTTTTCCCTGTTCTAATTCACGAACAAAACGTAAACCAACGCCCGCCTTTTTCGCTAATTCATTTTGGGTTAATTTTGCCTGTTTTCTTTTATTTTTTATGAATTCTGAGATATTTTTACTCTCATTCATTGCTATACCCTTCCGGGGTCAAATACACAATTCTTATTAAAATTATACCTTGAAAGGTATAAAAACAATAAATATTTTACAAAATATACCCTATTGGGATTAAAATTGCAATAATTAGGTTTATTATTTTTTATCGTACGCGTCTAAATTTTACGCAGTGAAAAAATTCGTTATTCGAATTTTAATAACTTGAAGAAAAGTTTTAATCGAAAATTGCGTTTTCGGTTCACTAATAAGATGTTGTTTACTTTCAATAATCATTCGCAGCGCGCGCAGTTCGCCGAGATTTCCTTCTCTGTATGCGGCAGAAATGCGCCGAACAAATTCTGTATAATATTCTTTTACGCTTGAAGATGTTTCACTATTTAAACTATCCAGCGCGCTGTTTAACAAAAATAAACGGTATTCTCTTTCGTGAACAAAATCCGGAAAGATAATTGTATTATTATTGGAACTGTATGCGTGTTTGTTTATTTTGCTTTCCCATTGAAGTTGAATAGTGTTCAATGCCGCATATATTTTTTCTTCAGAAACAGATTCATTGTTTGCAACAGATTCTTCGCGCAGCCGAATTTCTTCCGCCAGCAGCGCAATCTGTAACTGCACAACAGCCGCTTCCCGCTCTAACATTGCAATACAATACAAATATTCATGTTCTAATTTGGGAATTGCTTTTCCAAGCAAAAAATTCACTTCGGCAACAAGCAATTGCTTTTTGCCGATAAGTTCATCTATAAATTGCCGCTCTTTGCCGGAAGACATTGGTTGAAATTAAAAAATATTACAAAAAAAGAAGGCGGCTCGTTATTGCAACGAGTCCGCCCCTGAAATAATTTTACAAAAAGATCAATTCACATTCTTCAGAATAGTTAATACCAAGTTGTAATATTTTTCAACCGTATCAATGTGAATTTTTTCATCCGGCGAATGCACGCCTTCTAATGTCGGTCCGAAAGAAACCATATCCATTCCTGGATATTTTTCACCGATGATGCCGCATTCAAGTCCGGCGTGAATTGCTTTTACGTGAGGATCTTTTCCATACAGCTGTTTGTACGATTCTTTTGCAACTTTCAGAATCGGCGAAGCGAGATTGGGCTTCCATCCGGGATAACCTTCCGTGTGCAGAACTTTTGCGCCGCCGAGCGTGAAGATAGAATTCATTGTTTGCAATGCTTCAACAATTTCCGAAGCGACTGAACTCCGCTGGCTTGTAATCAATTCAATGTTATTTTTTTCAGTTTTAATAATTGCAACATTGGTAGAAGTTTCGACAAGTCCCGGAATATCTGCGCTCATTTTCAGTACGCCGTGCGGAAGCGCGGAGATTGTGCGGTACAACGAGGCTTGCAATTGTTTCTTAAATACTTTTGCCTTCTTCACAACAACTTCTTCCGTAATAATTTGCAAATCGGGTTCAACGCTGGAGAGTTCGGCTTTTGAAATTTCGTTCCACTCTGCAACAATTTTTTTTGCTTTGTTTAAATCTTTTTTTGCAACAAACAGAACGGCTTCGGCTTCGCGCGGAATTGCGTTGCTCTTGTTGCCGCCTTCAATGTGCGAAAGACGCGCGGTTACTTTATCCAACGCAATCAATACACGATTGATAATTTTAATTGAATTGCCGCGTCCTTTATCAATTTCAAGTCCCGAATGTCCCCCTTTTAATCCTTTAACAATTACTTTAAATGCAACGGAACCTTTTGGCGCATTTTCAGCGGCAACTTTCCACGTTCCAAATGTGTTGCGACCGCCGGAACAGCCGACATACAGCGAACCTTCTTCTTCGGAATCAAGATTTATTAACGTTGGGCTTTCAAGAAATCCCGCTTTCAAATTATTTGCGCCTGTTAACCCGGTTTCTTCATCAACAGTGAAAAGGAATTCCAGCGGACCGTGAACAAGAGAATTATCTTCCATAATGGCAAGATTTGTAGCAACGGCAATTCCATTATCTGCGCCGAGCGTAGTGCCGTTTGCACGAAGCATATTTCCTTCGCGAACGAGTTCAATCGGGTCTTTCAAAAAATCGTGCGCTTTATCTTTATTTTTTTCCGGAACCATATCCAGATGCCCCTGCAAGCAGAGCATTTTTGCGTTTTCTTTTCCCGGAGTTGCTTTTTTCTTAACAACAACATTTAGAAACTTGTCGCGTTTTGCTTCAAGTCCGAGTTTTTTTGCCGTCTCCATAATATAATCGGAGATTTGTTTTTCGTGTTTTGATGGGCGTGGAATATTGCTTATTTCAGCAAAATATTTCCACACCAATTCCGGTTTCAATCCTTTAATCGCTTCAGACATATTTCACCTCGTTAGTTAAAATTTAAAACATAACTGCATTTATTTTTTTGAAACAATAAGTAAATCGCCGCGTTCGAGATGATTAAAAAATTTATTCATCCGTCCGTCAATCGGTTCAATAGAATCGCCGAATTTTTCTTTTAGAGATTCTGCAATTTGTGCAACGGTTGTTTTACCGTCGCACAAATTCCAGATGTGGCT
>CAYXEE010000356.1:0-3122 GCA_964463935.1 uncultured Chitinophagaceae bacterium
TTTGTCGGCTGGGTTGATAATGACGAATTGCTTACGCAATTTGCAAAGCCGTGCGATGTAATTACGCTGGAGAATGAATTTATAGATCATCACCGATTAGTGTTTCTAGAAAAACTCGGGAAGAAAGTTCTACCTTCATCGCAAACCATCGCGCTTATACAAGATAAATTACTGCAAAAAGAAACGCTGGCAGAAGCGGGTATTCCTGTTCCTCGTTTTGTTGCGGTAGAACCGCACGATACGTTTAAAGAAATCGCATCGCTAGTCGGCGCACCGTTTGTATTAAAATCGCGCAAAATGGGATACGATGGGTACGGCAATGCAATGGTAAAAACAGAAAAAGATTTTCTTGCCGGAACAAAAAAACTTTCACTGCGCCACAGCAATCTTCTTGCGGAATCGTTCATTGATTTTCAAATGGAACTTGCTGTAATGGTCGCGCGGACAAAAAAAGAAATAAACGTCTATCCCGTTGTGCAGACAATTCAGAAAAATCATATTTGTCATACCGTGATCGCGCCGGCGCAAATTTCTAAACGCGTTGCTGAACATGCAAAAGAGATTGCAATCGAATGCGTAAAGGCAGTGCAGGGTTACGGATTGTTCGGAATTGAAATGTTTCTCAGCACTAACAAAATTATTGTGAATGAAATGGCGCCGCGCCCGCATAATTCCGGACATTATACCATTGAAGGATGCGCTACATCGCAATTTGAAAATCATATCCGCGCTGTACTGAATCTTCCGCTCGGCTCAACAGAGATGCGAAATAAATTTGCCGTTATGATAAATCTGCTCGGAAAAAAAAATCCGCAAACTGCCGATGAATTATATGCAACTGCACTTCGCAATCCCAATTTGCATTTGCATGTATATGGGAAAAGCGAATCACGAACCGGCAGAAAAATGGGACACATTACAATGGTTGGAGATGATCTGCAGAAGATGTTGAAAGTATTGAATTCAATAGAAAAAAAGATTCGATTATAATTTTTTTACCACGAAGACACAGAGACACAAAGAAATACATTTCTCTGTGGCAAAAGAAAATAATTTATGAAAAAGCCAATCGTTGGAATTATCATGGGAAGCGACAGTGACCTTCTCACAATGCAGGAAGCCGCAGACATTTTGGATGAATTTGGAATTTCATACGAGATGAAAATTACCTCTGCTCACCGCACACCAAATTTCATGGCATCATACGCATCAACTGCCGCAAAGCGAGGAATAAAAGTCATTATCGCCGGTGCAGGCGGAGCCGCCCATTTGCCGGGAATGACGGCATCGCACACGCCGCTTCCGGTAATCGGCGTTCCTATAAAAACAAAATCATTAGATGGATTGGACTCGCTTCTTTCCATTGCTCAAATGCCGGGCGGAGTTCCGGTCGCAACCGTTGCAATCGGAAATGGAAAAAATGCCGGATTACTTGCCGTGCAGATTCTTTCTGTTGCGGATAAAAAATTATTGAAGAAGATGAGCGAATATAAAAAAAAGATGGAAAAAGAATCGCTTGATAAAAATAAAAAGTTGAAGAAATAAAACATTCGTCATGGTGAGCAAAGTCGAGCCATGACTCAAAATTAAAAAAATAATCCCTCGACTTCGCTCGGGATGATATTACCTCACTTCCCAAACATAAACACTAACGGTCGCCACACTCTTGCCGCCCACGACTGCTCGTTATGCGATCCCTCTTTTTCTAAATGATATTCAAAATTTTTTCCCTTGCGGAAGCCTTTTTCTTGCAGCAATGAAACCATTTTATGAAAATCAGAAAGCAGTTCTTTTTCCTTTCCGCCGCAATCAACATAAAGATGAATATTTTTTTGAGGGAATTCTTTTTCTCGAATATCGCGCAAAATTTTTTGATTATCGTACCAAAAGGACGGCGATAACGACGCTGCCATCGAAAAAATATCGGGATGCCACCAGACAAGAAGCAGAGAAATCAATCCCCCCATAGAAGAACCCATAACCGCGCAGTTTTTTGCATCAGGTTTTGTGCGGTAGGTAGTATCAATAAACGGTTTCACAACATTTACGAGAAAATCTCCGTATGCTCTGCCAATATCACAATCTGAATATTCCGGCAGACGGTCTGGAGAGTTGTAAACGCCGACAACAATAATTTCTTCAATTTTTTTTGCGCGTATTAAACTGTCGGCAACTTCATCAACACGCCAATCATTTCCGATAAATGCAGTTGCGGGATCAAAAATATTTTGACCATCGTGCATATACAATACAGGATAACGTTTTTTCTTTTGCGTTTCATATGACGGTGGAAGCCAAACAATAAGGTCGTGCGCATAACGAAGATTTCTTCCGTGCATCTGAATATGATATTGCACTGTACCGGTAATTTCAGTTTTTGGTTTTGGTAAACGCACGTTATCATTCCATGTTATCGGTCGCAAAAAAATTATCGTATCAGATTCTAACGCTATTACAATATTACCGGGAATTTTTCCTTCTTCGTAAATGGCTTCGCTTTCCCACGAGCCGCGAGTAATTTTAAACTCCAAACGCGAGTGAAGCGGAAATTTTTCAGAAAATTTCCAGAGCGAATCATTTTGCTTTTTCAACGGAACAGCAGAAGGATTCCATAAACCGAACTGCGGAATATTTCCTGCTATGGTAACGGTCATCGAATCACGCACCGCGCTTGACGGAAGATACACAAAAATAGAAATGTTCGCTTCTTGAGAAAATGAAGAAGCGAACATTGCAAACATTAGCGCCGATAATAAATGTATTCGCATTTTATTTTTGTACACCCGTCGGGATTCCCTGCCCGAATGCTGACGCAGTCAGGCAGGCGGGGAACCCGAAACCTTGTTCAACTGCTTCGCTAAAAATCTTCTTCCTACGGAAGATTTTAAATATTTTTCACGCTTTCTTGCGCTGCTCAATGTTCCAACTTCTTCATAGTAAACAAGTTCAAATGGAATACGTGATTTCGTAGATTTCACTTTACCTTGATTATGCTCCTGTAATCGCAACGTA
Organism: uncultured Chitinophagaceae bacterium; assembly: GCA_964463935.1. Taxonomy (GTDB): domain Bacteria; phylum Bacteroidota; class Ignavibacteria; order UBA10030; family UBA8401; genus JACFMZ01. The sequence goes on from CAYXEE010000356.1 coordinate 3,013, forward strand.
ATATCCGACGAAAGTCCCGTGTAATGTTTTCCATCTTTCAAACTTTTTTGTACATAAACACTGAAATATTTTTCGGTATTATTCATTACATGTACACCTGTCGGGGATTC
>CAYXEE010000357.1:0-3122 GCA_964463935.1 uncultured Chitinophagaceae bacterium
CCTTTGGTTTTGTGCCGAGTCGAAGCATTTTTTTGATTTTGCGTAACTTCAGTTATTTATTGTCAACTTTTATGAATTGGATAATTCTTATTATTGCAGGATTATTTGAAACTGCATTTGCATCGTGTCTTGGAAAAGCAAAAGAAACTTCCGGCAGCGAATCTGCATTATGGCTTGCTGGATTTTTCGTTTCACTTACGATGAGCATGGCGTTATTGTATAAAGCGGTGCAAACTCTCCCAATTGGTACGGCGTATGCAGTGTGGACTGGAATCGGCGCCGTGGGAACAGTGATTGTAGGAATTATTTTTTTTAAAGAGTCGGCAGATTTTGCAAGAATATTTTTTCTTGTTACGCTTATCGGTTCAATTATCGGTTTGAAAATTGTTTCAGCAACTTGAAAAAGTTTAGTTTAAAAATTTAATTACCAAATACAAAAGGAGAATCACTAATGAAGAAAAAAGATTTATTAAAAGAAGCAGTGAAACAAGTTGATGCAACAAAGTTTAACGCTACTCCAATCATTAATGCAATGCGCGATATGTCGTTCAGTTCGCGCGATACGGCGCGCGCGGCGGATATTTTTAAGAAAATGATTGAGCATAAAGGATGCACCAATGCGTTAGTTCTTGCAGGAAGCACAAGCGCGGGCGGCTGTATGAATGTGTACGCCGATATGATTAAATACAATATGGTGGATATGGTTGTTGCGACCGGAGCTTCCATTGTTGATATGGATTTTTTTGAAGCGCTCGGATTTAAGCATTACAAAGGGACGCCGTTTATTGACGATTCCATGCTTCGCAATAATTATGTGGACCGTATTTATGATACATACATAGACGAAGAAGCCCTGCAAGTGTGCGATGGAACAATTTATGAAATTGCAGAATCGTTAGAGCCGCGTCCCTATTCTTCCCGCGAATTTATTTATGAAATGGGGAAATGGTGCGTAAAGAATGCGAAAAAGAAAAATTCTCTTGTGCAGCTTGCATACGAAAATAATGTTCCTATTTTCTGTCCGGCATTTTCAGATTCTTCGGCAGGATTTGGTTTAGTAAAACATCAGCATGAACGGATGAAAGCGGGAAAGCCGTATATGACGATTGATTCCGTAAAAGATTTTTATGAATTAACGCAGATTAAAATGGCGGCAAAAACTTCCGGTCTGTTTATGATTGGCGGCGGCGTGCCGAAGAATTTTATTCAAGATACCGTAGTATGCGCAGAAGTTCTTGGCGTTGATGTGCCGATGCACGAATACGCAATTCAAATTACGGTTGCTGATGTGCGGGACGGCGCGTGTTCTTCTTCTACATTAAAAGAAGCAAGTTCGTGGGGTAAAGTGCAGACAACATTTGAGCAAATGGTGTACGCTGAAGCGACAACTGTAGTTCCGCTTATTTTCAGTTATCTATTTCACAATGCAGCGTGGAAAAAACGGAAAAAATACGAATGGGCAAAAATGTTTGCAAAATAGATATGGATATAGGGCGGCTTTTTAGCCGCCTTTTTTTTTACAAGTCAAGAAAAATTTTTAAAAATTTTTTTTCGCAAGTTGCTTTTCCTAAAATCGCTTTCTATATTAAACCGATTTACAAATCTTACGTACTTGTAGAAAGGAGTTTTTTTATGGAACAAATTCTATCCTATCTCGACCAGAACAAAGATCGTTATCTTTCCGAATTATCAGAATTTCTAGCAATACCTTCCGTCAGTTCGCAATCCAATCACAACGGCGATATTCAACGCTGCGCGCAGTGGATAGCCGACCAAGTGAAAAAAATTGGAATGCAGAATGTACAAATAATGCCCACCGCCGGTCATCCCGTAGTGTATGCAGAATGGCTTGGCGCGCCCGGGAAACCGACTGTTCTTTTTTACGGTCATTATGATGTTCAGCCGGTAGATCCGTTGAATCTTTGGGATTCGCCGCCGTTTGAAGCGACTATTCGCGGTGAAAACTTATTTGCGCGCGGTTCGGCGGATGATAAAGGGCAAGTGTTTATTCACTTTAAGGCAATAGAAGCGATAATGAAACACAACGGCGCGCTTCCGGTAAATATAAAAATGTTAATTGAAGGGGAAGAAGAAGTCGGCAGCGCGAATCTTGATAATTTTGTGAAAGCAAACAAAGAATTATTGAAAGCGGATTTAGTTCTCATTTCCGATTCATCAATGTTTGCGAAAGATGTTCCTTCTATTTGTTATGCTCTTCGCGGTTTATCGTATCTTGAAATTGAAGTAACCGGACCAAACCGCGATTTACATTCCGGTTCGTTCGGCGGTTCGGTGCATAATCCGATTCAAGCGTTAAGCGAAATGATTGCTTTGCTTCACGATAAGAATGGAAAAATAACAATTCCCGGATTTTACAACGATGTTCGCCCGTTAAGCAAAGCGGAACGCGCGGCATTTGCAAAACTTCCGTTTAAAGAAAAACAATATGCAAAAGATCTTGGCGTAAAAGAATTGTACGGCGAAAAAGGTTTTTCATCGCTCGAGCGCGTGTGGGCGCGTCCGACTTTGGAATGCAACGGAATCTGGGGCGGCTACACAGGCGAAGGAGCAAAAACCGTGCTGCCTTCAAAAGCATTTGCAAAAATTTCCTGCAGATTAGTTCCAGACCAAACTTCTTCAAAAATTGCAAAGATGGTTGAAAAGCATTTAAAGAAAATTGCGCCGAAAACAATTGATGTGCAAGTTCGCAATTTACACGGCGGCGAAGCGGCAATAACGCCGATTGATTCGCCCGGTGTAAAAGCAGCCGTTGCGGCGTTAGAAAAAGGTTTTGGCAAAAAACCGTTGTATCAGCGGGAAGGAGGTTCAATTCCAATTGTCGTTCAATTTAAAAATCTGTTAGGACTTGATACGGTTCTGCTTGGGTTCGGTTTGCCGGATGAAAATGCGCATTCGCCGAATGAATTTATCAATCTCAATAATTTTTTTGGCGGAATGAGAACTTCGGTGCATTTCTTTAACGAACTTCCGAACTTCTGGACTGGAAAAGCGAAAAAGAAATAATGTATAGGCGGTGAATATTCACCGCCTATTTTATTTAATAATAGATGTTACGCAAAATAAAAAAATTACCTAAAAAAGTAAGTTCGTCATGCCCGTCC
>CAYXEE010000358.1:0-3119 GCA_964463935.1 uncultured Chitinophagaceae bacterium
AGGATGCCTGCCTGCGTGCCAAACACTTTGGCAGGCAGGCGCCTCCCGAAGGGATACCTTTGGTAGAAGGATGACCTTATAAACTTAAGCGTGCCTCGCTCAGCATGACCATATGCGTAACTTCAGTTAAAAATTAGAAACACTATGTATCCGCGCGGTTAATCGTGCGTGGACTGAAACAACTACTATCATTAGCGTATCCGCACTCTTTAAATTGCGGTAGTTTTCAGGTTTTACAATTTACCATTCACAATCCTTTTTATGCATCCGATTCTATCAGACAGAAAAAAGTTGTTAATCTATCTAATTATTTGGATGGTTGCCGGCTTTTTGCTTTCGTATTCGGTTTCAATGTTTTTTGGCGTTCGGCTGCTTGCATCAACATTGTTCGCAGTGCCAATGGTTGTGTTGTACGGCGAAATCAATCTTTCATCATGGTATATTGCAAAGACGTTTCCAATAGGAAAAACAAAATTATGGAAACTTCTCGGTGCTGTTGCAGGCAGCATTTTTGTGGCAAGCACAATTTGGGTAATACTCTGCTGGCTTTGGATTGAATTTCTTGAACGAATGCTGGGAATTCCGATTCCTATAAATAACACATGGCTTCATTTGGGAATTTTATACGGAATTGGGAAGCAATTGTACATTATTTCTCTTGCGCTCAGTTATTTTATTGCCGCCTTTGAAACATCGCGAAATGCAGAGCGCGATGCGTTTGAATTAAAATTGCTTGCGCAGAGCGCAGAATTAAAAGCGCTGCGAATGCAAATAAATCCCCATTTTTTATTTAACAGTTTAAATTCCATTAACGCGCTGATTCCCGATAAGCCGGAAACTGCCCGCGCAATGACGACGCTTCTTGCAGATTTTTTTCGCAAAAGTTTACAGTTCGGTACGAAAGATTTTATTCCCCTGAACGAAGAATTACAACTTCTTCAAAATTATCTTGACATAGAAAAAATTCGTTTCGGCTCTCGTTTAAAGGTCAGCCAATCAATAGATGAAAAAGTAGTAAACGCAAAACTTCCGCCGCTTCTGCTTCAGCCGATAGTAGAAAATGCCATTAAACATGGAATTTCCACTATGCTGGAAGGCGGAACGTTGAAAATTCAAATTGAAAAAAAACATGAAAGAGTTTTTGTTGCAATCGAAAATCCGTTTGACGAAGACGCGCCGAACAATAAAGGAGCTGGACTTGGATTGGATATTGTGCGGAAGCGCTTGCATACGGTTTTCGGCGGCAACAGCGATGTGCAAACGTTCCGCGAAAAAAATATTTTTCGAGTCGTTCTCTTTTTTCCAATTTCAGAATACACTTCTCAATGAAAACAAAAAAATGTACGGCAGTTATTGTTGATGATGAAGAGTTAGCGCGAAGTTTAGTGCGCGAATATTTGTCGCTTCATTCCGAAGTTGAAATTATTACGGAATGTTCCAACGGATTTGACGCGGTGAAAATTGTATCGGAACAAAAACCGGATATGATGTTTCTTGATATACAAATGCCGAAACTGAACGGCTTTGAAGCGCTGGAGTTAATAGACGAGCCGCCCGCAGTTGTTTTTATTACGGCGTACGATCAATACGCGTTGAAAGCTTTTGAAGTGCATGCAATTGATTATCTTTTAAAACCATTTACCAAAGAACGATTTGATGATGCGCTTGCGCGAGTTTTGCTTTCGGTTCGTAAAGAAAAACCGCAAAAAACAAAACAATTATTAAATGATATTAAAAAAGACGCTCCGCTGGAACGGATTTTAATTAAAGAAGGTTCGCGCGTAAATGTTTTTCCCGTGCAAAAAATAGATTATGTTGAGGCGCAGGACGATTATGCAAGTTTCCGCGTAGAAGGAAAATCGTACCTAAAGCAGCAGCGGCTTGCAGAATTAGAAAATTCATTAGAGGCAAAATCGTTTGTGCGAATTCATCGCTCGTACATTGTAAACATTGAACGCATAGCAAAAATAGAATTATACGCTAAAGACAGCCGCGTTGCATTGCTAAAAGATGGAACAAAACTTCCCATCAGCAGAAGCGGTTACGATAAATTAAAAATTCTATTGTAAAATATTTTTCATTCCAACTGTTCTTTCGCTTGTTCTTTTCTTATACTGATGCTGTTTATCGTAGAACTATTTCAGTATGAAAAACAACGACCAATGAAAACACCAGTCCCGATTTTTATATTTTACGGTCGTCGGAATTATTGAACTCTTTTTTTCGGAAAAATTACTCCGCAATGCAAAACAAAATCAAAATTCAATCAACCTTTCAGTGAAAAATGAAATTTAAATATTATACGTGCGATGTATTTACCGAAAGAAAATTCGGCGGCAATCAACTTGCCGTTTTTCCCGATGCGGAAAATATTCCCGAAGAATTTCTTCCCCTTATTACAAGAGAATTTAATTTCTCGGAAACAACATTTGTATATCCGCCGAAGGATTCTAATAACACAAAACGCGTACGCATTTTTACTCCCGGAGCAGAACTTCCATTTGCCGGACATCCGACGCTTGGCACCGCATTCGTTCTTGCATTTATCGGCGAAATTCAGCTTCAAAAAAATGAAACAGCTGTAATTTTTGAAGAAGGAGTCGGAAATATTCCGGTAAAAATATTTTCTTCCAACGGGAAACCGAATTTTATTCAATTAACGGCGGCAAAGCTTCCGGAATTTTTACCTGCTCCGAATATAAATCTGATTGCAGAATTTCTTTCGCTATCCTCCGACGATGTAGATAATTCATTTCCGGCAGAAATTGTTTCGTGCGGAGTTCCGTTTCTTTTCGCCGCGGTACAATCCCGCGATGCTCTGCAGCGTATTCGAATCAACACGCAGAAAATGGAAATTGCGCTGCAATTATACGCCGCAAAAGATATTTTTGTTTTTACAGCGGATGTGGAACAACGCGACTCGAATTTTCGCGCGCGAATGTTTGCGCCTCTGCTTGGAATTCCCGAAGATCCTGCAACCGGAAGCGCCGCGGCTTCGTTTGCAGGTTATCTTGCAGAAAAAAATTTGCTGCAAAACGGAATATTGAAATGGAAAATTGAACAAGGATTTGAAATGGGACGTCCGAGTTTACTTTTTATTGAAGCAGATAAACAGAATG
>CAYXEE010000359.1:0-3105 GCA_964463935.1 uncultured Chitinophagaceae bacterium
GATGCGTGATGAGGATTAATAGCGCTTGTCCCATCTAAAAATTCTTCCGCATCAGAAATTCCGTCGCCGTCTAAATCGCCGGCGTCTTTCATATAGAAATAAATTATTGCCGGGTCTTTTTTTGCTTCTACCAGCAGACGCACGCCCATTACAGCAACAAGTTTATTTCCAAAGTCGTTAAGAATTGGGTTTTCAACTTGCATCCCGGGATTCATTGCGCGGCGCGCTTCTTTTAATTTTTCCATTTGCAGAGAATCTAAACTTCCAACTTGTCCGAATGACATTCCATCCGGTCCTTCGGAACTTGCGTGGCACATTCCGCAATTCACCGTTCGTTTGGAATGCGACTGCGAAAATTTTTGAAATTCCTGATATGAAAAAAGATTTGCATAACACAATGCGAGAAACAAAATAATTTTGGTTTTCATTTTACGCCCCTCCTTTCACAAAATGATAAATAACATCGCCAAAGAGCGTAATAATTCCGAAGTACAATGCAAAAGCAATTGCAAGTACGCGCAAAACTTTTATGGAAGTGTTTTTGAAAATCCACGGCGCAAGAAAAAGAACTACAATTCCGCCGTTCACCAGCAGCATTACTAACCAATACGGAAGCATTTCCAACGGGTAATATACCATATAGAAATACCATTCTGGTTTTATTCCATCCGGAGTTGAACCGCGCGCATTGTACGGTTCCAATAGCGGAAATGAAAAGAACGCATCGAACGGAAGGCACAGCGCAAGAATAAAGAGAATGAAGAAAACAATTCCCCACATTGAAAAATCTTTTATAACAAAGAACGGAAAAAATTTTTCTGTCTTTGTTACTTCGCCGGGAATTCCTTTATTCATTCCATGCAATTGTACGCTGAATAAATGTATTGCCAGCAAACCCATTACGAGAAGCGGCAGAACAACGACATGCAAAACAAAAAAGCGGCTCAACGTTGCCTGACCAACGGTCGCTTCGCCTTGAATTATTTCTTTTAAATATGTTGGAAGGTGTGCAAGCGATGCGGGAAGATACTGCCCCAGAGCTTCAATAGATTGCAAACCAATTTTTGTTGCGTTCACTGCAATTTGATGCCACGGAAGCAAGTAGCCGGAAAATCCGAAACCGAATGTAATCAGCAGCATCGTCATTCCAACAAGCCATGTAATTTCGCGCGGCTTTGCAAATGATTTCATTGCAAATGTTGTTACAAGATGCGCAAGCACGCAAAAGATCATTGCAGAAGCTGACCACGCATGAAGATTACGAATAATATGTCCGCCGGGAACTACTTCTGTTATGTATTGAACTGATTCGTAGGCGTCATTTACCGTCGGCTGATAATAAAAGAGCAGCATTAGTCCTGTAACAACTTGAATAAGAAAAAGAAACAGCGTAATGCCGCCAAGATAATATGCCCAGCTCATTTTGTGCGCAGGAACTGTTTTTTCGCCGAGCATATATTTTACATTTATTTTTTCAATAGGAAATCGTTCTGCAATAAAATTTCCCACTGTAGAAAAGAGTTTGTTCATTATGCTACATCTCCGGTTTAATAATTTCAGAATTTTTGTTAATTCTATGAACCGCTGTCATTCCGAAAAGGGACTGTCCCAAATGAGATGTCATTCTAAATTCCGCTTTAGCGGAATGAAGAATCCGCATGTTTCAGGTATTTTCAACGCCTTCAACACGACAACTCTAAATTTTCGAGACAACCCGGCAAGAAATCTTTTACTAAAAAAATTATACAGTTTCGGTAATAACTTTTTTTGTTATAAAAACTTTATACAGCGCTTCATTTTTTGCATCGAACAATTGCGATTTTTTTACGCTGCCGTCTTCTGCGCCGCGCGCAACAATATTTCCTTTATCGTCTTGAAGCATCCACTCAATATGTTTTAAGGAAATTTGAGTCGGCGAACCGGCTTTTGGAATTCCGGTGTTACTATCGAAATACGAAACATGACACGGGCAGAGAATATTCCCTTCGGAGTTTACATCTTTTCCAACCGTGCAGCCCAGATGCGTGCATTTTGCGGAAATTAAATTTGGCAACCCTTCTGAAGTTTTAAATGCAAGCGCCGGATTCATTTCGTAATCAATAAAATATTTTCCGCTGGTCGAAGTTAATTCTTTTAAATCGGAAACGAAGATACTATCGTTTTTCAGCCGCTCAAGTTCGTATGTTTTTTCTTCTACAGTAAGTTTCATTCGCTTCAAACGTTTTTCAAGAAGCGCGGCTTCCCTTGCATCATCCAATTTTTCTCCTTGAAAATATTTTCCCGTTTTTTCCAGCACGCCGATAGAAAGCAAACCGGAGGCGCCGGCAATTCCGGCGGCGCCGCGAATGAAATATCGGCGCGATTCAACAAATTGCGCGCGCTCGGATTTTTTATTCCAGCGCGATTCATTTGACCAAATTACCAACTGCGGAAGCCGCATAAAATATTCAACAGGAATGCTGAACATGTGAATTAATCTCGTAAAAGGAATCAGCGCAACAATTGTCCACGCAAGAATTACATGGGCTTGAATTATTGCCGGCATATCTTGCACTAACGCTGCGTTCGGACTGAAAGAAAATATACTGTAGAGATATGCGTATAGAGTTCCTGTTGCCCACGCCGCGCCATATTGAAAATTATACGCCGTTAACATTCCGAGAATAATTTGTACAAGAAGAAGCGCGTACATAACAAAATCCAGCGGCTTTGTTACAATTTGCAATGTGCGCGAAAAAATTCTGCGAAGAATTAACACAACAAGACCGACAACGGTAAAAATTCCGGCAATAAATCCGATAGCTTCAACAGTAAGAAGCGCCTCGCGGTTTGCAATAACATCTTGCCACAGCGAAGGCAGAAGAAGCGGAATAAGATGTCCGAAAAACAAAACAAGAATTCCCAAGTGCCACGGCACGGAGCCCCAGACAAGAAATTTGCTTTCAAGAAATTGAGATGAAAGAGAGGAAACAGAATATTCTTTTTTTGTTAAACGATATGCCGTCCCTATAACCAGCGCTGCGAGCGCTAAATATGGAAGTCCTATTAAAAAAAATAATTGAATCATTGCTTACTCCTTTGCCAAAACTTCCGCCGAAAATTCTG
>CAYXEE010000360.1:0-3101 GCA_964463935.1 uncultured Chitinophagaceae bacterium
TTGCGAGTTAACAGCTGCTCCTTATTTAAACTGCGAAGACGTTCTTCATTTGAAAAATATTTTTTATTTTCGCGCGCGCCAGCCAAAACATTGCCAGCAGAATCAATAACATCGCCGACAGCATTAACAACAGCAATTGCGCCGACAACAACATTGCCGATTTTTATTGATGCGCTTCCAATTCCCCCTTTCATTGCATTTGCAAAACCTTTCCACTTGCCAACAACTGCGCCAGTTCCCGCGCCGACGCTTCCTTGTTCAAAATCTATGGCTGCATTTATACAAGCGGCATAAGCATTTTCCTGCGTTGGGAAAACTGCCGAACTTCCGATATTCAAATCAAAAATAATTGCGCTGGGAACAATCGGCACAATTACCCATGGAGTTTTGTAACCGATATTTTTTTCTGCAAGAAATTGCATTACGCCGTTTGCCGCGCCGAGTCCGTACGCGCTTCCGCCGGAAAGCAGAATCGCGTGAATTTCTTGCATTTGCTTTTCAGGAGCAAGCGCGTCAAGTTCGCGCGAACCGGGAGAACTGCCGCGCACATCGCAGCTGGCAATTGTTTTTGGCGGACATAAAATTACGGTGCATCCGGTCGCGTTTTCTACATCGGTGTAATGTCCGACAGTAATTCCTGCAATATCTGTAATCATTTCAATTTTTCCGGTTCAATTGTATGTGAGAAAGAATTATTCCGCACGCCATTGCGGCATTTAATGATTCTGCGTTGCCGAATTTCGGAATAAATATTTTCTTATCGGCAAGCGCGGAAATTTCTTTTGAAATTCCATGCGATTCGCTTCCAATAAGAATTATGGATTTGCTGTTCCATACAACTTCGCGAATATCTTCGCTTGCGGTCAGTTCAGATGAATAGATTGTAAATCCCGAATTTTTGACTTGCAAAAGAAAATTTTTGCTATCAACATTTTCTACAATTGGGAAATGAAATAACGAACCCATTGTTGCTCGCACTACTTTTGGATTATACATTTCTACGGAATTTTTCCCAATCACAAGAGCATCCGCTCCAAACCAATCGCATGTTCGGATTATTGTACCAAGATTTCCCGGATCGTTTAATGTATCTACAACAACTATTATACATTCATCCATTTTCAATTTGTTTTCCAACAATGGAAAAGCATTTTTCTTTTTAACAACAGCGGCAATGCCTTGTGTTGTCGTTGTATCAGAAAGCGCTGTTAATTCTTTTTCGGATGCGGAGAATACAGAATAATTTTTTGAAAACAATTGATGCATCAGTTGTTTTTTTTCGTGCGAGTCAATCCGCGATTCATCAACAACTACGGTTTCTATTTCGGCGTCTGCAAGCAGCGCCTCTTCAAGTATTTTCCATCCTTCAATAATAAATTGACTGCGTTCTTCGCGGATTTTTTTTTGCAGAAGTTCTTTGAAAGAAAGAAACATTGCACGGGGAAGTTTATTCATAAACGCCCCACACGCCGCGCAGCGCGTCGGAAATTTCGCCGACTGAAGCGTACAATTCTACCGCTGAAAGAATCAGCGGCAATAAATTTTCTGAATTTTGCGCGGCAGTAGTAATTGCTTTAAGCGATTGCTTTACCGCTGCATTATCCCGCTTTTCTTTTGTTTTGTGAAGAAATGAAATCTGCTCATCGCGGAGTGATTCATCAATTTTTAATAGCGTTTGCGTTTGTTCTTCTTCCAGCACAAATTCGTTCACGCCGACAATAATTTTCTTTTTTTCGTCTATTGCGCGCTGATATTTGTATGCGCTTTCAGCAATCTCAGTTTGAAAATAATTTTGTTCAATTGCTTTTACGGAACCGCCGAGTTTTTCAACTGCAGTCAAATATTCTTTTGCGCGCAATTCAATTTCATTCGTAAGCGATTCTACATAATATGAACCCGCAAGCGGATCAACTGTTTCTGTAACGCCGGATTCGTAAGCAATAACTTGCTGCGTGCGCAGCGCAAGCCGCGCAGATTCTTCTGTGGGAAGCGCAAGCGCTTCATCTTTTGCGTTCGTGTGCAGCGATTGCGTTCCGCCAAGAACTGCCGCTAACGCCTGCAATGTTACGCGCGGAATATTTGTATCAATCTGCTGCGCTGTTAGCGTTGAGCCGCCTGTTTGCGTATGAAATCGTAATTTCATCGAATCGGGATTTTGCGCGTGAAATTCTTCTTTCATAATTTCTGCCCATAAACGACGCGCGGCGCGGAACTTTGCAGCTTCTTCAAATAAATTATTATGCGCATTAAAAAAGAATGAAAGGCGCGGCGCAAACTGGTCAACATTCAATCCGGCGGAAATTGCAGCGCGAACATATTCTTTTGCATTTGCCAGCGTAAACGCAACTTCCTGCACGGCATTCGAGCCGGCTTCGCGGATGTGGTAACCGCTGATGGAAATTGTATTCCAACTCGGCAAATGCTCGCTGCACCACGCAAACGTATCGGTTACTAAACGCATAGATTGCTTTGGAGGAAAAATGTGCGTTCCGCGAGCAATGTATTCTTTTAAGATATCGTTTTGAATTGTGCCGGATATTTTTTTCAAATCTGCGCGTTGTTTTTTTGCCAGCGCAACATACATGCAAAGTAAAATTGCAGCGGTTGCATTTATTGTCATTGATGTAGTAATTTTTTGAAGTTCAATTCCATCAAATAAAATTTCCATATCGGCAAGCGTATCAATTGCAACGCCGACTTTTCCAACTTCTCCTTCGCTCATCAAATGGTCGGAATCAAATCCCATTTGAGTCGGTAAATCGAACGCAACGGAAAGTCCCGTCGTTCCCTGCGAAAGCAAAAATTTATACCGCTCATTCGATTGACGCGCCGTTCCAAAACCGGCGTACTGACGCATCGTCCAGAGCCGCGAGCGGTACATTGCGGGATGAACGCCGCGTGTAAACGGAAATTTTCCAGGATCGCCGAGCGCAAGCGGTTGTTCAACATCATCGGTGGAATAATATTGTTTTACAGGAATTCCGGAATCGGTTTTAAATTCTTTTGTCGTCATTGTGTTCTCGTTTTTTGAGAAAATAATAAACAAGCGGTGGAACGAAAATAATAAAGATGAAAACAATATGAAACACAAAATACAAAAG
>CAYXEE010000361.1:0-3096 GCA_964463935.1 uncultured Chitinophagaceae bacterium
ATTACGATTGCAGGAATATGTATATATAAATTTTACGGTTTCTCTTCTCAGATAAGCATTTTACAATTTTATTTTTTCTAAGAAGGATTTATAGTTTATCGCTTTCAAATCAGCGCCAACTTCAATATCCCTTCCATTATAAACGACATACGATTGTTTTGCATCAGATCCATACTTCGAAAGCGTATTTGTCATTTCCGGGCGAAATGTTTGACTGGATTTGATTTCGATATAATCCCGACTGATTTTTCGATCAATGATAAGATCAATTTCATTTCCATTGCTTTCCCGGAAATAAAACAGTTCAGAATCTGAACGAGTATGAATTGCTTTTTTAAAGACTTCCGAAACTATGTAGTTTTCAAATAACGACCCATACATCGGTCCTTTTTCAAATATCGTTTTATCACGAATTCCTGTTAGGTACGAAACAAGTCCCGTATCGTAAAAATAGATCTTAGAGCTTTTGACAATTCGTTTACCAAGATTATGATAATACGGAGGTAATAAAAAAACGATATAGGATGCTTCAAAAATCGAAATCCATTTTTTTACTGTAGGGACACTCACACCTAAATCCCGAGCTATTTCGGACATGTTACACAGTTGAGAAACACGAGTTGCGAGAATTTGAATACACCGTCGGAAATCTCGTAAATCTCCAATTTCTGCTATATCCCTTACATCGCGGGAAAGGTACGTATCAAGGTACGAGGAATACCAATCGAATGCCCCTTTGTATTTACGACCGACAAGTTCAGGATACCCGCCCTGATATAATGATTCATTTTCCAGATTCGAAGGCATTTCTGAATATTGAAACGGCAATAATGTTAAAAGTCCGATTCTTCCGGCAAGACTTTCTGATACCTTCTTCACCAACGAAAATTGGCTGGACCCGGTCATGACGAACTTACCGTAGTTCTTTCTGTCGTTGTCTACAAGAAGCTTCACATAATGAAATATCTCCGGAACTCTTTGCACTTCATCAAATATCACTTTGTCTGAATGAACGCTCATAAATTGTTCCGGATCAGCATAAAATCTGTCCACAGCGTTCAAATCATCAAATGAAACATAGGTATATTGCGAAGAAAGAATTTTTCGCAGCATTGTGGATTTACCGGATTGCCGCGGTCCGGTCAATCCCACGACCGGAAATTGTTTTAGATATTTTTTTACGGTCTTTTCAATCGTTCGAGGATAGTATTGCATAGGTTATGTAATTTTAATTTAACACTTTAAATATACATAGTTGAATGTAGATTGTCAAATGGTGTGGATTTGCAAATAATAGCCGTTAGTATGAACAAACAAATCGGAATCGTAAGAAACCGCAGAACCTTAAATAAAAACAGTTCAAATAATTTTACGATTTCAATACAATTACGATGTGTATCAGTATTTCATATCCTTCACAATAATAAGATTAGCACGTTGATTGCCTTTTGTCTTGCCCGCCGGTTGTTTGGCGGGTATCGGCGCTAAACAAAAATGGCACTTCAACGAGCGTCTTTTTTGTTATGAGGTATTTCTTTACTGCTGATTCTTCCGCAGTATGATCAAATATTTTTTAAAATGAAATCTTCACGCATCGGTGTAAAAAAATCTAACAATACACCATCTTCCAACGCAACAACTCCATGTTCTATATTTTCTGGAATATAAAAAAAATCTCCACTTTTCAATTTCTTTTTCTCATTATTTATTTCAATTTCAAAAACTCCTGAATGAACATAACTTATTTGAATATGTGGGTGTTTATGCAAACTACCAACCGCTCCTTTTTTGAACTCAACACTTACCGCCATAAGGTTAGCGCCATATGCCATTATTCTACGGCGTATTCCATTGCCAATAGATTGCCATTCAATATTTTCTGATTGTATAAATAGTTGTTCTTTTTTAACATTCATAAACTCTCCTTTTGTTTTTTTATCGTTGAACTCTTCCGCCGCTGCCGCTTTTTATTAACTCTTCAACTTCTTCAGCCGTACAGTAATTAAAATCGCCGGGAACTGTATGCTTTATGCATGCCGCTGCAACAGCAAATTCCAACGCATCTTGATCCGTTTTCCCACTGACTAAGCCGTAAATTAAACCAGCGCCAAATGAATCGCCGCCGCCGACTCTATCAACAATTCTGATTTCATAATGTTTACTGGATAGTATTTCCTTTTCATTCCATAATAAAGCGTAAAAAATATTATCGGTTGCCGTTGAACCGCTGCGATACGTCATTGCTACTTTTTGCAGCGTTGGAAATTGTTTTTTTAATTGTTCGGAAAGTGATTTTGTTTTACCTATTTCATCGTTTCCATAATTTTTTTCCGGAGCAATATTAAAAAGCATTTGCACATGTTCTTCATTTGCAATTAATACATCAACATGTTCCAGCAACCGAGATAATGCTTTCGACGCCGCATCAACGGACCATAATTTTTTTCGATAATTGATATCGCAGCTAACGGTAATATTTTGCTCGTGCGCTTTTCGCGCAGCATCAATTGTTGTTTCGGCAAGCGATTCTGATAATGCAGGAGTAATTCCTGTAACATGAAACCACTGAGCATCGCTGAAAATTTCGTCCCATTGAATCATTCCCGGAGTAACTTCAGCAATCGAAGAAGATTTTCTATCATAAATAATTTTTGATGAACGCTGCGATGCGCCTGTTTCCAAAAAATACATTCCAATACGCTCGCCGCCGCGGACAATTCCTTCCGTATTTACGCCGAATTTTCGCAGACTGTTGAGCGCCATATCTCCGAGTTCATTGTACGGAAGCCGCGTAACATATTTTGAAGGGAGATTAAATTGCGCAAGTGAAACGGCAACATTTGCCTCGCCGCCGCCGAAGTTTATATCAAATGATTGCGCTTGTACAAACCGTTGATACCCCGGCGTGGAAAGCCGCATCATTATTTCGCCAAACGTTACAACTGATTTTTTCATTTATTTTACCAAGTGAAATTTAAATTGTTGATTGCGCTATAATATAAAAAGAATACTGAATATTGCGAATAAAGAATTTTATTTAACTGAAGTTACGCAAAATCAAAAAATGCTTCGACTCCCGCCTTCTCCGCTCCGAAG
>CAYXEE010000362.1:0-3092 GCA_964463935.1 uncultured Chitinophagaceae bacterium
CTGTCCGGTGTATCAAAATATCTATAGTATGTTCTCCAGTTCTGCCGGCGGACGCATCGGCAGAGTGATTATGAAAGTAGTTCCTTTATTATGCGCTGATTGAACAGCGATTGCGCCGCCGTGGCGTTGAATAATTCCATAGACAACAGCAAGCCCCAATCCTGTTCCTTTTCCTTCTTTTTTTGTCGTAAAAAACGGTTCAAAGATATGCGGAATATCTTCCGGTCGAATTCCATATCCCGTGTCGCTTACTAAAAGTACAATATTTTCATTTTCTTTATGTACGCTAAGCGTTAACGTTCCTTCATCGCGCATGGTTTCCGTTGCGTTAATTTCTAAAGCAAGAAGCATTTGTTCAATTTGCTGTCCGTCGCACATAATCGGCGGCACATCATTTCCAAAATTTGTCTGCACGGTAATGTTGTGCATTTTGAAATGATGATTCATCAATTTAATTGTCTGTTGAATCAAATCGCTGATGTGATGTTCGCGCAGTTCGCCGACTCGTTTGCGCGAGAAGAGAAGAAGATTTTTTACAATATTTCCGCATCGCGCGCTTTCATTTGCAATCATCATCAATTCATCGGTGATTTCGTTCTTCGTCTCATCATTCAGCGGCGAACGCTCAATTTGTTTTTTTACAACTTTTGAATACGTTAAAATTCCATCCAGCGGATTATTCAATTCGTGCGCAACGGTTGCGGCAAGCGTTCCGAGAGAAACCATTTTTTCCACTTGAATCATATTTGCCTGCGCGAGTTTCAATTCTTCCGTTTTTTCTTCAACGCGCTTTTCCAGCGTTTGATTCAGCAGCGTCAGTTCTTTCTGCGTTTGGTGAAGTTCCGTTGTCATTGTGTTGAATGATTTTGTCAGCAAACCGATTTCATCTTTTGTTCCGATGACAATTCTGTGCGAAAGATTACCCTGCGTAATTTGCTCTGTTCCTTCCGTCAGTTTGTGAACCGGAATAGTTACTACGCGCCACACAAATAATCCGGTAAAAACTGTAACAACTATTATCAAAATAATTCCGCCTGAATATTGTATGAAATGGAACGATGCAATGTTTTCATCAATTTCTTTCAGTGGAATCATAACGTCTAACACGCCAAGCACAGTTTGTGTTTCGGGATGCGCATGGCATTCCGCAGAAGAACAGCGCGCTTCATTTTTTATCGGCGTAATAATTCCGATAACGCGGTATCCTTTCGTAGAATTGAAATATCGCACAAGTGAATTTTTATTTTCCGGCGAAATGGAAAGATTTCCCGATGAATGACACGCAATACACGCTTCTGTGTTAATGTCAACGGTTTTTCCAATTTCATTATCTTGCGAAGAAAAAGAAATTTCACCCTTCTTGTTGTAAATGCGAATTCCTTCAATTCCCGGTTCGCTGCCGATTGTTTTGATAATATTGTAAACATCTTCTCTGCGGTTGAGAAGCATACTGTAGTCGGCAGAGCGTTTAATAATATCGGAAACGCCCGCTGCCGTTTGCGAGGCAGAATTGAGATACCGTTCGGTTTGCAGGTTCACAAGAAAAAATGTAAGTAACGCAACGCCTGCAAGCATAATTACAAATATGCCGGTTAACAAACGAAAGGATAGAGAGCGAGTAAATTTCATAGCGCGCCAAAGTTTTCATCGTGAACGAAAACAGAATTTGCCAAAAATAAGAAAGCAGTATGTATGCCAGAGATTTGAGAAAAAAACTGCTCAATTCTTACAAAAAAAGGCAGTCCATTTCTTATTTTTGAAAGGAAAAAATGGTTTTCTCAATTGTAAAAAAATTCAGCAGTTTATTGGAGAAGATGAATTTACCACAAAGGCACTAAGACACAAAGAAAAGAGAATTTTTTCTTATTGCAAAAGCGCAAAGATGCAAGATGTTCGATGCAGGATTTGTAATCGTAGTAGCTAGAAAGGTTATAATATTTTTAAATGATTTGTTACTGTAAGCCATCGGATAGATTCGCCAGAGGCGGACAAGTCCAAACTATCCGGTGGCTGTTTAATCATTCTTTGCGCCTTGGTTAATCCAGCGTTTAATCAATTCTATTTCGTCTTCATCCAATTTCTTTTTAGAAAAAATCGGCATTTGTTTTCCTTTCGGCGGACGGTCCCGTCTCATATCTAAAATATTGAGCTATGTTAAAAATATTTTTTGGTTAGTCTTAAAATTTAATTTGCATTTTAATTCTTTTGTACGTACTGTTTAGCAATTAAGTGCGTAAGCGAATTTATTAACCTGGGATAAATGATCTGATCTAAAAACCTTATATCAAAAGCGGCAAACTCAACAAAGTTGACAAAATTATTTTATATACTTTAGTTACTCTTTATTTCATTGAAAACTTCACTATTGAAAAAAATTAATTTTAAACAAGGTGTTATGTTTCAACTATCTACCCTTTATTGAAAGGAGAAATCATGAAACTAATATTACTGTTTCTCTTTACATTATTGAATTTTTCAAGTTGTAAAGACGATCCTGTTAGAGCTGAAAATCAAAAGCCGATAATACTATCATTGACTGTATTTCCTAATGTTATTGGTTCCACTGATTCAGTAATTGTTATTTGTAATGCTATGGATCCTGATGGAGATACATTAGTATATGATTGGGTTACAGACGGAAAATCAAAAATAAAAGGAGTCAATACTGATGAGCATTGGCTGTATCATACGTATGACAACTCGCGTGTATTTTATCCTAAAAATCTCAATAGTATTTCGGTAGATACACTTTGGATACAATGTTTTGCTAGGGATGGTAAAGGCAAATCAGATAATGGTCTTATTTCTTATATCTTGAAAAAATAAATTTTCTAACATTATTTTGGGTGATGAAAGTAATCTAAAAAAAATTTCTGTTTTTGCGAAGCAGTTTCAAATTGACGAACGCACTGCGCTCTTGGGACGAAGTTGCCAATTCAAAAGAAATTATTTTATCTCGTTACAAAGCTCTGCTTTGTAACGCTAAGTAATGAAACGCTGTTTATAAAAATTGGTTAAAAACAAAATGTGTTGCTGTAAAAAACAAAAGGTACAAGAATGACAAAACTATTTTTCTTCACGCTCAGTGTAAC
>CAYXEE010000363.1:0-3085 GCA_964463935.1 uncultured Chitinophagaceae bacterium
TTTACGATATGAGCGGCAATGTGTGGGAATGGTGCGGCAATTCCGGTGCGCTTCGCGGCGGCTCGTGGTTCAGCTTCAATTACTACTGCCGCGTTTCGTATCGCGGCAGTAACAGCTCCGATAACCGCGACTCCTACATCGGATTTCGTATTGCGCAGAAATAGTTACCACATACTACTTTACAACTTTACCACTTTAAAAATTTTTTATTTATGGAAAATGATGATAAAAAACAAAAACCGGTACAAGATGGAGTCCACCTCTAAGGAACGAGAAAACCTCACAGGTCTTTACTTGCTCGCCGTGTTTTTGCATTTTTTGCATCCGCCTTTTTTTTGAGGATTGACGGAAGACCTGTGAGGTTTTTTATTCATTACAAATCCCTCTTTGTAAAGGGGGAAGTCGAGCCGCAGGCGAGGCAGGGGGATTTGATTTGGCGGAACCGTTCCATAAATTTGCACGGATGGGCATCCGTGCCTACATTATGGGAAGACCTGTGAGGTTTTTTACATTCCAATTATCCGAGCAAACCTCACAGGTCTTAACTTGCCCGCCGTGTTTCACGTTTTTGCATCCGCCTTTTTTTTGAGGATTGACGGAAGACCTGTGAGGTTTTTTACATTCCAATTATCCGAGCAAACCTCACAGGTCTTAACTTGTCCGCCGTGTTTCACGTTTTTGCGTCCGCCTTTTTTTTGGCGGATCACCGTTCCAATTATCTATCTATATGAGGTTTTTTATGAAAAAAATATTTTTACTTTTTGTTCTTGCATCGGCAATTGTATCTGCTCAGGAAATAGAAAAAAAAGCAATCATGCTTTCTCAATTGCTTGAAATGCCATTTTCATCTGCAACATTGGAGCAGCAGCGAAAGATAGAATTGCAAAAACTGCAAAACATTGTAAAAGATGAATTTGAAACACAGGGAGAATTTGAAAAAAGAAAATCAGAATCTGCCGAAAAAGCAAAAGCGGTGCGTGCAGATTTTACACGCCGATTTGAAGAAGCTAGAAAACTCTTTGATAAACGGAAAGAAGAAATCCGTGAAGAATTAAATCTGCTGTTGGCGCAAACTACGCAAAGCGTAGAATCGAATTTCTCAGTCGGCACATACGATGCGGATAACAATACATTTCCTATTACTATTTTACTTACACGCCAAAATGTTACTGTAAAAATACCGCGCGAAATTGCAAGAGAGTTCAAATCTCAATCATCGTCGCTTACCGCCAAAGGACAAAAACAATTAAATGCAAAATTAGAATGGGAATATTTTAATTGGAATGTTGCTATGGCAAGCGGGCAAACATTTAGTATGGGGGAACAGCGGGGAAGCCGCGCGCAAATTGCACAAAAACAAAGCGCGCTTCCGCCGCAGTTAACGGCAAAAGTATTATTTAGCGAACCTTCCGGCAATAATGCGCTCGATGCCGAAGAAAAAGGAAAGCTTTCGCTTGCAGTAACAAACAATGGAAAAGGGACGGCATTTAGCGTTGAAGCAAAAATAACTTCCGATAATGCAAATGAAATTTCAGCATCATCGTCGTTGTTTATCGGAGAAATTTCTGCCGGAGAAACAAAAAGTGCGGCGCTTGCTCTCAGCGCAAGCGAGCGTCTGCAAACCGGAAAAAGTCAGTTTACATTTACATTTACCGAAGCGCGCGGCTTTCCTCCCGACCCGATAAAAGTTATTATTGAAACACGAGCGCTCATTCCGCCAAAATTAGTTATCGCCGATATCGGCGTGCGCGAACCGAGCGGCAACGGAAAAATTGAAAATGAAGAAGTTGTAGAAGTTACTGCGCGCATACAAAATATCGGTCAAGGCGAAGCAAAAAATATAAAAGGGCAGTTTGAACTTGGCGAAAATATTTTTAAAACGCCGGAATTTGACGAAAAATTTATCGTCGGCGGACTTGCGCCCGGCGCATTTTATGATGCAACAATAAAAGTGTACGCCAATAAAATTGCAAAAGAGCTTCCAATTTTTATTACGGTAACAGAACCAAGCGGACGCTACGATATAAAACGCCAGCGTCTCGATCCGGCAAAACTTGCGCTGAATGCAAAAGTACAGCAATTGCAGGAAGTTGTTATTGCTGGTAAAGAACAAAAAAATGTTGATATACAACTTGCCGGCGGTTTATCCATTGATATAGAACAAAATATTCCGAAAGTCGGTAAAAAAAATCCGAACGCCGTTGCAGTAATTATTGGAATTAGAGATTATGCAAGCGCAAACATTCCGAAAGTGGAGTTTGCCAAACGCGATGCGCAGATTATGCGCGAATATCTTATCAATGTTTTAGGATATGATCCAAAAAATATTCTTCCGCAAAATCCCGATGAGTTGATGACAGTGGGAAATATGAAAAGTTTGCTCCGTCAAAAACTTCCTTCGTACATAAAACCGGACGGCAGTTCCGATATTTTTGTCTATTACGCTGGACATGGCGCGCCGAATACAACATCGCAGCAGCCGTTCTTTGTTCCCTACGATTGCGATCCGAATTTTGTGAGCGACGATAACGCGTACAAAATGTCCGATTTTTATTCTGATATTGCGAAAGTAAATGCAAAAAATAAAACCGTTGTTATTGATGCATGTTTTTCCGGTCAAACAGGCGATGGAAAAGCAGTTGTTACCAATGCAAGTCCGGGACAGTTAAAAGTGAAAGTCCCAATCTTTACAGCGGAAGGAATGACGCTATTTCAATCATCGGAAGCCGACCAAGTTTCTAATTGGTATCCTGAAAAGAAACACGGAATGTTTACCTATTTCTTTTTAAAAGGATTGAAAGGGGAAGCGGATTTAAATAATGACGGGAAAATCACATCCGGCGAATTAGAGCGTTACATTAACGATGAAAATAATAACTTGCCGTATGTTTCTCAACGAGAGTTACAGCGAAAACAGCGCGCCGTTATTCGCGGAAATAATGAAACCGTAATTGTCGGCGGCTTAAAATAAAATTATTTGCAGGAATGGTCTCCTGTTTATCCGCAACGTTTTTGCATCCGCCTTTTTTTGGCGGATTGGCGGATCACCGTTGCAATTATCCGATAAAACCTCACAGGTCTTAAC
>CAYXEE010000364.1:0-3081 GCA_964463935.1 uncultured Chitinophagaceae bacterium
TGTATTTTATAAAAATTATATTATTATTAAATTAAATGCAGAAGGAAATGAAAAAATAGCTTATCAAGGACAAACGATAAGTCCAACTGAATTTGCTCAAGGAATGGGTGTAACAGGTTATCCTGCAACGCTTTTTTTGAAAAGCGACGGTAATCCGATTACTTTGCTACCCGGTTACGCTGATGCAAAAATGTTTATTCATGTGTTAAGTTATATTGGCGAAGATCAGTACGAAAAGAAAAAATTTGATCAGTATTTATCTGAAAAAGGAGTTAAGCAATAATATATAGCCGCTAAATACAGCGGCTTTTTTATTACCGCAGTTCGCGGTAGGCAAGAGCGATAAAAGAAATATCTTTCGCAATTCGATCAATAAGTACATCATATCATTCGGTTCGCTATAAATAACGCTGTAAATACGAACTTCATCTGCAATAATATTTTTCCTTCTTGTAATTTATAAACTCAGGCAGGCGTACTTTCCGACCGTAAATATTTCAATTTTTTTATTCTTTATCTTTCGATATTTTGCGCCGTTCGTTTTGAATAGAGCAATTTATCAATTATCTTTAAATGTAAATGTTTTTAGAATTTATCGTGAGAATTGTATGAAAAAAAATATTGTATTATTTCTTTGTTGGTTTGCAACTTCTTATTCACAGATAACAGTTGTTGAAGATAGTTTGTTCAGTCCATCAATAAATTCCATAGTTAAATTTTTTGCCGTACTTCCCGATGGGTACACACGCTCCAGTGAACGCTATTCAACATTATATTTATTGCACGGCTTTAGCGGAAGTTACAATGACTGGGTAAAGAACACAGATTTGGTAAAATACCTTCGCGATTACAAATATATTGTTATAACACCGGACGCAAAAAACAGCTGGTATGCAAATTCGCCGGTTGAAGCAAAAGCAAATTATGAAGATTTTTTACTTAAAGATGTACTTCCTTACGTAGAAAAAAAATACAGAACAGCAAAAACAAAATACCGCAGAGCGGTCGCCGGACTTTCTATGGGCGGATACGGCGCTATAAAATTTGGAATTAAATATTCAGAATTATTTTGCTTTGCGGCAGGATTAAGCGCGGCAATTCAATTTCCCAATGGAATGGAAGATTCCGTAATTATGGCGAGAAGGTCTAAAGAATCTGTAGAATCTGTAAAAAAAATGTTCGGATTTCCGCGTAATGAAAAATGGAAAGAAAATGATGTATATGAGCTTTTAGAAAAATCAAACGTTAAAACTCTTCCATATTTTTACATTTCCGTCGGTTCGCAAGACGGGATACCGGAAATAATTGAACATGCGCACGCCTTTCCGGCCGCGCTGCGTAAAAAGGGAGCAGCATTTGAAATGCACGAATATGCAGGCGGTCATGACTGGAAGTTTTGGGATAAAGAAATAGAAACCGTTTTGAAACGAATGTCAGTAATAGTGGGAAAGAGCAATTAACTGTGAAGACGAATAATACGCCGATTGCAGCGCAGCTGCGTAACAACATACGGCTTCTAGGAAATATTTTAGGCGATGTAATACGCGAACAAGAAGGAAAATCATTTTTTGCGTTAGAAGAATATATTCGAAAATCAACAAAAGAATGCCGCATTGCCGGAAGCGAAAAAACAAAAAATAAATTGCAAAGAAAAATTTCTTCGCTTAAACCTGATTCGATGCGAAAACTGATTAAAGCATTTTCAATATATTTTCAACTGGTAAATATTGCAGAACAACATCACCGAATACAGCGTTTACGAGAGCAAAAGAAAAATGGAATAAAAAATTATTCCAAAGGTTCGCTGCATAATACTCTGCTGTTTGCTAAAAAGCGAAAAGTTTCAGCAAAAGAAATTTCACAATTTTTATCGCAGTTATTTATTTCGCCTGTATTTACCGCACATCCTACGGAAGCAATGCGTCGTACTGTTTTAGAAAAACATTCGCGAATAGTAGCCGACCTTGATACTATTTCAAACTACGGACTTTTAATAAATGATAAAGAAAATAGTACTGCTTCGCTCAAAAGAACAATTACTAGTCTCTGGCAGACAGAAGAAACACGTTCGTACGATATAACGCCGTTAGAAGAAGTTACAAACGGTCTTCACTACTTTCGTTTTGTATTAAACGACGCAGTTCCATTATTCTACGAAGAATTAGAACGAGCTTTAAAATCAACGTATCCCGAACTTGTTGCGGAGGTGCCATCGTTTATTAAATTTGGTTCTTGGATCGGGGGCGATCGAGACGGGAATCCTTTTGTAACGGCAGAAACTACGTGGACGGCTCTGCTGCGGCAATCAACCGCAATAATTGATATCTATTTAAAATCTTTGGATGAGTTATTTATTTTACACAGCGAATCTGCAAAGATAGCCGGCGTCAGTAAAGAATTACAAGATTCTGTCTCCTTAGAAATTGAAAAAGAGGGCAATGAAATATCATTGTTGATTAGAAACGCCAATGAAGTGTACCGGTTGAAATTGGCAATTATGCATAAAAAATTAAACGGATATAAAGAGAAACTCTCGGGGAAAACTGAGAATGCAAAACTATTTTACAGGAATTCCAACGAATTTTTAAATGATTTACAGCTTATTTACAATAGTCTATTCCACAACAAAGGAAAAATTTTAGCTGAGGGAAATCTTAAACGGCTTATCAGAAATGTTGAAACGTTCGGTTTCCATCTTGCAACATTAGATATTCGACAGCATAAAAAAGTTCATACCGCTGCTGCAGCTGAAATTTTTAATCAATCGAACATTCGTTATGAATGTTTTACAAATGATGAGCGGCTTGATTGGTTAACGGAAGC
Organism: uncultured Chitinophagaceae bacterium; assembly: GCA_964463935.1. Lineage (GTDB taxonomy): Bacteria > Bacteroidota > Ignavibacteria > UBA10030 > UBA8401 > JACFMZ01. Next base: position 2,824 of record CAYXEE010000364.1, read on the forward strand.
AATTGTAAATGATACAGCATTTGATTTCGATGAAGAAAAGCTTTCGGCAAGCAGTAAAGAAGTTCTAGCAACGTTTAGAATTATTAAATTAGCATTGGAAGAAATTGATAAGAATGCTATTCGCTCTTACATTATAAGTATGACGGAATCTTCCGCCGACGTAATGGAAGTATTATTCTTTATGAAGTTAACCGGTTTATTATCCGTAAAAAATAATCAATGGGTGAGTGCGCTGCATATTGTTCCGCTTTTTGAAAC
>CAYXEE010000365.1:0-3023 GCA_964463935.1 uncultured Chitinophagaceae bacterium
AGTTTGTAAGGTCATCCTTCTGCCGACACGAAGTGTTCTCCCGAAGGGATACCTTTGGTACTTCGGAAAGGCATCTCCCTAAGGGATCCCTTCGGGACCTTTGGGATGCGCCTGCCTGCCAAAGTGTTTGGCACGCAGGCAGGCATCCTTCAAAAAACAAAGGATTTGCTCAGGATGACCTTAATTTTTTGTGCCGCCTGTCCGCCGAACATGTTCTTTGGAAGGCGGGAGTCGAAGCATTTTTTTATTTTGCGTAACTTCTGATTGTAATTTAAATAAAAAGAGAAGCGTTTTTACACATTGCATCTCTTTTCTTTTTTTCATCTTTTCTTATTTCATCTCTTGACATTGCACATCGAACTTCTTAACATTCCAATTATTCTTTGCGGTACTTTATCACCATTATTTAGGAGCAACTATGTCTCGCGTTGTAAGAGGTGGTCTCATCCAATGTTCTATCGCAACATCGAACGATCAGCCGATCGAAAAAATAAAAAAAGCAATGATTGATAAACACATTCCATTTATTGAAAAAGCTGGAAAAGAAGGAGTGCAAATTCTTTGCTTACAGGAAGTCTTTAACGGTCCGTATTTTTGTGCAGAACAAAAAACAAAATGGTACGAAATGACGGAAAGAATTCCCGACGGACCAACTGTAAAACTGATGCAGAAGTATGCAAAAAAATATAAAATGGCTATCGTCGTTCCAATCTACGAAGAAGAAATGGCAGGCGTGTATTACAACACCGCTGCTGTTATTGATGCCGATGGAACATATCTCGGAAAATATCGCAAGCATCATATTCCACAAGTGGAACCGGGATTTTGGGAAAAATTTTATTTTAAACCGGGCAATCTTGGATTTCCGATCTTCAAAACAAAGTACGCAGATATTGGCGTCTATATTTGTTATGACCGCCATTTTCCAGAAGGGGCGCGCATACTTGGATTGAACGGCGCTGAAATTGTTTTCAATCCTTCCGCGACTGTTGCGGGACTTTCAGAATATCTTTGGGAATTAGAACAGCCCGCCCACGCCGCCGCTAACGGATATTTTGTCGGCGCAATTAATCGCGTTGGAGTTGAAGAGCCGTGGAAGATTGGCGAGTTTTATGGAAAAAGTTATTTCTGTTCTCCACGCGGAAAAATATTAAAACAAGCAAGCCGCGATAAAGATGAATTAGTTGTGTGCGATTTAGATATGACGATGATACAAGAAGTTCGTTCTGTGTGGCAGTTCTACCGCGACAGAAGACCGGAAGCGTACGGGAAGATTACGGAACTGAAAGACTAACTCGATTAAGAAATGAAGTTGTTTCAAGGTTCATGGTTCAAGTGGTTAAATATGAAACATGAAACGTGAAACATGAACCTTAAATTATAAACGAACAATTACTATGCACGAAAAACTCTCATCACAAGAAGTTGTAGAACTGACCGCAAAGTACACGTACGGCACATGGCGTAAACAAAAAGGATGGAAGCCGCTTCACATTGTAGATGCTGAAGGTTGCTACTTTACCGATGCAAACGGAAAAAAATATCTCGACTTTTCATCTCAGCTAATGTGTTCAACGCTCGGACATAAAAATCAAGCAGTCATAAAATCTATTGAAGAACAAGCGCGCACGCTTCCGTATGTTGCTCCCGGATTTGCAACGGATATTCGCGCAGAACTTTCCAAATTATTATTGGAAGTTCTTCCCGAAGGATTAGAAAAATTCTTCTTTACAACTTCCGGTACTGATGCAAACGAAGCGGCATTTAAAATTGCGCGAATGTACACTGGAAAAACGAAAATTATTTCCCGCTATCGTTCGTATCACGGTTCAACAATGGGCGCAGTTGCAGCTACGGGCGATCCGCGCCGCTGGGCAATGGAACCTGCAGGAAAAATTCCCGGAGTTATTTTTGCGCCGGAAGTGAATTGCTACAAATGTCCGCTGCTTCATTCGTATCCGCAATGCGGCGTTGCTTGCGTTGAATATATCAATCACATGATTGAAAACGAAGGGGATGTTGCCGCTGTTATTTTAGAACCAATTGTTGGTACAAACGGAATTCTTATTCCGCCGGATGAATATCTGCCGCGCTTGCGGGAAATTTGCGACATACACAATGTTCTTCTTATTGTAGATGAAGTAATGACCGGCTGGGGAAGAACAGGCGATTGGTTTGCCGTTAATCATTGGAAAGTGAAACCGGATATTTTAGTTACAGCAAAAGGAATCACAGCGGCGTACGTTCCTTTGGGACTTTGCGCTACAACAATGAAAATTGCATCGTATTTTGACGATCACTTTTTTTCTCACGGACACACATACGAAGCTCATCCATTAACGCTTGCGCCGGCAATAGCGGCAATTGAAGAACTTCGCAAATTAAATTTAATCGAGCGTTCGAAAGAATTAGAAAAATATTTTTCAGAAAAACTTAACGCGCTGCGAAGTAAACATCGTTCTATCGGCGATGTGCGCGGACGCGGAATGTTTTGGTGCGTGGATCTTGTAAAAAATCAACAGACGAAAGAGCCGTTCAATACAAAAAGCGATAAAGTCAATGGAATACAATCTGTAGTTGAAAAAGCAGCCGCAGAAATGATGAAGAACGGCGTTTATCTTCAAGCATGGATTAGTCACTTTGTCATCGCGCCGCCGCTGATTATTTCTAAAGAAGAAATTGACGAAGGCATTGCCGCGTTAGACGATGCGCTGAAGATTGCAGATGCGGAAGCGGCGTAAGGTTTGAGTTTAGAGGTTTGGGTTTTTGTGTTTACAGATTTCTATAATTAACTGAAGTTACGCAAAATAAAAAAATGCTTCGACTCGGCACAAAAAATTAAGGTCATCCTGAGCAAATCCTTTGTTTTTTGAAGGATGCGCCTCCCAAAGGGATGCCTTCGGCAGAAGGATGACCTTACTAACTTAAGCGTGCCTCGCTCAGCATGACCATCTGCGTAACTTCAGTAATTAACTGAAGTTACGCAAAATGATGTTTAAGGACTCAAAACCTGAATCCCGTCA
>CAYXEE010000366.1:0-3012 GCA_964463935.1 uncultured Chitinophagaceae bacterium
TGGGAGATTCCTTCGGAAAATGCTTTAGTCGGGCATCCATTATATAGATTCCCGCCTAAAACGTGCGGGAATGACGATTGATTTTAAGGTTCTGCGTAACTTCAGTTTATTTACTTACCTATACAGGTAAATTTTATGGTATGCCTCATGACCATGGCAGCGGCTTTAGAATTAAAAAAGAAAACATCACAAATCTTTTGAAAACTCGATAGAAGATATTGAATGATAAAACCGACTTAATTCCGGCTTTGTTGTTTTAAATTTGAAAGTAATTATGAATCGCTTTTTCGTTCCTTTGAAAAAAATGTATTCATTGCCGGAATAACAAACAGCGTTAAAACCAAAGAAAAAAACAACCCGCCGATAACCACAATTCCCATAGAAACGCGGCTCTTAGCGCTTCCGCCGAGAGCAAGCGCAATCGGCAGCGCGCCGAGCATTGTAGCAAGCGATGTCATTAAAATCGGACGAAAACGGGCGACCGCGGCTGTGCGCGTTGCTTCAAGCAGTTTCAATCCTTTTTCTTTTTGCTGATTTGCAAATTCCACAATTAAAATTCCATTTTTTGTTACCAAGCCCACAAGCATAATAATTCCAATCTCGCTGAAGATGTTCAGCGTTTTTCCTGTAAGCCAAAGCGAAATCAGCGCGCCGGCAAGCGCCAAAGGAACAGTAAGCATTATGGTGAACGGATCAACAAAACTTTCAAATTGCGCCGCAAGAACAAGATAGATTAAAATTAGCGCGAGAATGAAAGCAAAGAAAATATTGGAAGAACTTTCCGCATAATCGCGCGAAGGTCCGCTTAATGCAGTAGTAAACGATTCATCTAAAATTTTTTTTGCAATGCGGTTCATTTCCGCAATGCCGTCGCCGATTGTTTTTCCGGGAGCAAGTCCGGCAGAAATTGTTGCGGATTTAAAACGATTGAAGTGATACAATTGCGGCGGCGCGCTCTGCTCGCGCAGTGTAATTAAATTATCTAATTGAATAAGCTGACCTTGATTGTTGCGAACGTACAACGATGTTAAATCCAGCGGCTCGTCGCGGTCGCTTCGATTTACCTGACCGATAACGGAATATTGAAATCCGTTCATTTCAAAGTACGAAAATCGCTGTCCGCTGAATGCAAGCTGCAGCGTTTGTGCAATATCAATTACAGAAACGCCGAGCGAACGCGCGCGGTCGCGGTCAATGGAAAGATCGAGCTGCGGTTTGTTGAATTTTAAATTTACATCCGCGCCTTGGAATACGCCGCTTTTATTTACTTCTTCCATAAACAGCGGAACAAACTGACGGATTTTTTCAAAATTTTGATTCTGTAAAACGTACTGCACAGGAAAACCGCCGCGCGCTCCTCCTCCTCCAGCAGAAATGGTCTGTTCTTGAAATGCAAACACTCGCGCTTCCGTCATTCGCCGCGTTTTTGATGCAACATAATCGGCAATTTCTTGCTGCGAGCGCTTTCGTTCGGAAGGTTCTTTCAACATCAATCGCACAAAGCCGGTATTCACAGCGCCTGCGCCGGAAAATCCGGGAGCGGTAACGCTGAGCGCAATTCTTTTTTCTGTAATTGAATCGTTGACGAATGTAACAACGCGGTCGAGAAATGCGTCCGTGTATTCGTACGATGCGCCTTCGGGAGCGGTGATGGAAAGGCGGATAAAACTTCTGTCGTCTAACGGCGCAAGTTCTGTTTGCAGCATTGTACCGATTCCTGCAATAATTAGAAACGATGCGGCGATAATGGCAACAGCAAGCCAGCGGTGTTTCATAAATCGCGAAAGAAGATTTTCGTACAACAAATTTAATTTTTCAAAATACGGCTCCGTTATTTCGTACAATCTGCTGTGCTTATGTTTTTTTCGAATCATTCGAGCGTTTAACATCGGCGTTAGCGAAAGGGAAACAAATGCGGAAATTAACACTGCGCCCGCAATAACAACGCCGAATTCTCTAAACAATCTTCCGACAAATCCCTGAAGAAAAATTACCGGAAGAAATACGGCGGCAAGCGTAATAGAAGTTGAGATGACGGCGAAGAAAATTTCTTTTGAACCGGAGAACGCCGCTTGAAGCGGAGGAAGTCCTTGTTCAACTTTCTTAAAAATATTTTCTGTAACAACAATTCCATCGTCGACAACAAGTCCGGTAGCAAGAACAATTGCCAGCAGCGTAAGAACGTTAATCGAATATCCCATTAGGTACATAATAAAAAATGCGCCGATGAGCGAAACCGGAATATCAATTAACGGACGAAACGCAATCAGCCAATCGCGGAAGAATACATAAATAATAAAAATTACAAGAAGCACGGCGATAAAAATTGTTTCCCGAACCTCAGTAATAGAACGCGTAATAAAGCGCGTGTTATCCATTGCGATATTCAATGAAATATCGGTAGGCAGATCTTTTTTCAATTGTTCCAATCGCTTGTAAAATGCGTCTGCAATTTCAACATAATTGCTTCCGGGCTGAGGAATAATTGCAACGGCAACCATCGGAGCGCCGGATTGTTTTAAAATTGTTTCTTCGTTTTCAGGACCGAGATTTGCAAAACCAATATCGCCGAACCGTACGGTTTTTGTTCCGTCGGATTTTACAATAAGATTGTTAAAATCATCGACTGTTTTTAATCTTCCTTTTGTGTTTACAATAAGTTCGGTCTGCATTCCCGCAATTTTACCGGAAGGTAGTTCTACATTTTCTTTTGCCAGCGCATTTTTAATATCTAACGGCGTTAATCCGTACGCCGCAAGTTTTGCCGGGTTCATCCACATTCGCATTGAATACCGTTTCTGCCCCCAAATTTGCGTTGAACTTACGCCGGGAATTGTTTGCAGATTTTGCGCAACAACATTTTCTGCAAAATCGCTCAACTCAAGAACATTTTTAGCGCTGCTTTGAATTGTTAAAGAAATAATTGCATCGGAATTTGCGTCGCTTTTGGTAACAACCGGCGGCGCATCAATATCCTGCGGAAGCTGCCGCGTTGCGCCGGAAACTTTGTCC
>CAYXEE010000367.1:0-2997 GCA_964463935.1 uncultured Chitinophagaceae bacterium
TGCTTCGACTCGGCACAAAAAATTAAGGTCATCCTGAGCAAATCCTTTGTTTTTTAAGGATGTGTCGAAGGATGACCTTATAAACTTAAGCGTGCCTCGCCTGCCTTTGCCGAAACGAAGCATCGGCTTCGTGCAGGCAGGCTCAGCATGACCATATGCGTAACTTCAGTAATTAAAACTTGGCAAGTCTTAAAGTTTGCAGTATGAATAAAAAAAAACAAAATCACGCTTTGATAATTTGCAACGGCGAAATGCCGTCATCAAAACATCTTTCGACGTTGTTGAAATCGAAACCGTTTATTCTTTGCGCAGACGGCGGCGCAAACAAAGCGCGCTCGTTTGGGATTTTGCCGGATACAATCATCGGCGATCTTGATTCCATTACAAAACAAACGCGGCTTGCATTTTCAAATATTCCTACAATTCATCTTGCAGACCAAAATTCTACAGATTTGGAAAAGGCGCTTAATTTTTTAATGAAAAATAAATTTCAGTCTGCAACAATCATCGGCGCAACCGGAGAAAGAGCGGACCACGCGCTTGTAAATTACAGCATTCTGCTAAAATATTACGGAAAACTTCATCTTGAATTTTTTGACGACTATTGCACAATACAGATTTTAAAAAAGAAAATTTCTTTTTCTGCCGTAATCGGTCAGCCAATTTCAATACTGCCGATGGGAAAATGTTCCGGTATTGTTACCAATGGCTTAAAATATCCGCTGCGAAATGAATCGCTGGAACTTGGCGTGCGCGAAGGTTCCAGCAATGAAGCAATAAAAACTTCCGTTTCAATTTCTGTGCGCACGGGCGCATTATTATTGTTTAAAATTCATCCATCTCTCGCCGCTTAATGACATTGCTTCCGGAAATCATTGCCGTTATTCTTGGCGTTATAGCCGTGTATTTTTCTACAAAACAAAATGTGTGGACGTATCCGCTCGGAATTATTTCGGTGTTCATTTATATTTTTATTTTTTATGAAGTGAAATTATACGCCGATATGGGCTTGCAAGTATTTTTTATTGTTTTGCAGGCATACGGCTGGTACGAATGGCTGTACGGCGGAGAAAACAAAACAGTTTTGCACGTCGGCAAAATTTCTTTTCAAAATATTTTTTTCAATATTATTTTTGTCGTTGTTGGAACAGCAATTCTTGGTTATACGCTTCATCAATTAACGGATGCGTCTCTGCCGTATTTAGATTCGTTTCTTGCCGTACTAAGTATGAGCGGTCAGTGGATGATGGCAAGAAAATATTTAGAAAGCTGGTACGTTTGGATTTTGGTAAATATCGGCTCAATTGGAATGTATGGAGTAAAAGAACTTTATTTTACAATGGCGTTGTACGCTGTGTATTTAGGACTTGCAGTTTTAGGATACAAAAATTGGAATACTGATCTGAAGTTACGCAGAATGATGTTTAAGGACTCAAAACCTGAATCCCGTCATTCCCGCGAAGGCGGGAATCTATGAATTTGAACTGATTTCAATGTACGGATGCCCGACTAAAGCCTGCCCGACTTCGTCGTTCAGGCGGGCATTTCCCAAAGGGATTCCTTAGGAACGGGCATGACGTTTTTCTTGGTTTGCGTAACTTCAGTGGTAAATAGTACAATAACTATTTAGCGGCGGTTGAAAAAAGAAAAATCCACCGCTAATTTTTCGATAACAATTTTAGGACATTCTGTTTTTGACTCATAAATCGAGATCCGTATCTTCAATTCGTATGATTCGTGGCTAACAAAAAGAGTTTTTCAACACCCTGTTAAATACTGAAGTTGAGCAGAATTAAAAAAAATGTACCGCTATTTGGTATTCCGTACGTGCGGCATTCAAAAAGCAGACCATCGACTCGCACAAAACTTGTTACTATAAAAAATTACTCTCTTCGTAACTTCAGTAATTGATTTAAAGTATTTATCCTTATCAGAAATGTAAGCAGATTTTAATGAAGATTAGCAAACAAGAAATAATTGCCGCACTTTTTCGCCATCAGCCCAAAGCGATTACAAATCATTCTGAAAAGCATGCGGCTGTGTTGTTTCCACTTGTATTACAAAACAACGAACTACATATCCTCTTCACTAAACGAACAGACAACGTAGAACATCACAAAGGACAAATATCGTTTCCGGGCGGCGCGTGCGATGATATTGACGATTCAATGAACACAACTGCTCTGCGCGAAACAGAAGAAGAAATTGGGCTGCAGGCAAATAAAATAGAAATTCTCGGCGCGCTTGACGATATTTTTATTCCTACTGGATTTGTTGTAACGCCGATAGTCGGTTACATCGAATCGCTCCCGCCGCTGCAAGTAAATTGCGGCGAAGTTGCAGAAATTCTGCTGGTTGCTCTTGATAATTTTTTTGATGAAACCAAACGACGATCGGAAATCCGCGAATTAAAAGGAATGAAACGCCAAATTTATATTTACGATGTATGGCGCGAACCTGTCTGGGGAGCAACCGCGGTAATAATTAAACAGTTTACGGATTTGTTTGCAGAAAAAACTTAACGCAATTCTTTTCACCCGCCGTACAATTCTCTGCTTCCGACTTTTACTCCCATTATTTTCAAATACATAAACAGCTCTGTTTTATGATTTAAATGATGCGCAACGGTAAAAAGCGCATACCGCCATTTTTCCTGTTTGCCGAATTGCGGCGTTGTAATTACAGCATTTAAAAATTCATCTTCCGGCATTGTGCGAAAGATAGAAAGAAAATATTCTGCATTTTCTTTGTACAATGAAGTTGCCTGTTCAACTGTCGCTGTTTGAATTCTTCTGTTTGCTAAAAATATATGACGAAGCGAAGGGAGCGCCCATTCATTTTTGAAAATTCCATCGGCATTAAATCGCAGCGCCTGACCCATGTGAAGCATAAGCTGTCCGCAGGTAAAAGATTCCACTGTCGGCTTCCATTCAATTTTATCATTAGAAACAAGTTCAAACAGCGGAACGGTCGGCATAAGCATTTGCTCTGCGTACG
>CAYXEE010000368.1:0-2989 GCA_964463935.1 uncultured Chitinophagaceae bacterium
TTCGGGACCTTCGGGACGGGCATGACGTTTTTCTTGTTTTGCGTAACTTCAGTTTATTAGTGCAAAGGTAAAAATTCTGCTGTAAAGTGCCTCAATTGCGGCGCTTCGTATGTAATTGTATATCCTTTTAGCGCGTTACGATTATTAAACACTTCTACAACAACTTCAATAACATAGTCAATATGGCTTTGCGTGTAAACTCTACGAGGTATTGCAAGTCTCACTAATTCCATCGGAGGAGAGATTAGCGAGCCATCTGGCGCATATTTGCCAAACATTACGCTGCCGATTTCTACTGAACGAATACCTCCGATTTTATAGAGTTCACAAACAATTGATTGTCCCGGATATTGATGAGAAGGAATGTGCGGTACAAATCTTTTTGCATCAATATAAATTGCGTGACCGCCGGGCGGAAGCAAAATTGGCGCTCCGGCATCTGTAAGTTTATTCCCTAAATATTCTACAGAGCGTAAACGATACTTTAAATAATGCTCATCAAGAACTTCATCTAAACCTTGAGCAATAGCTTCAAGATCGCGCCCTGAAAGTCCGCCGTAAGTTGGAAATCCTTCAGTAACAATTAAAAGATTACGGGCATCAATTGCTAATTGTTCGTCGTTCAATGCAAGAAAGCCGCCCATATTAACAATAGCATCTTTCTTAGCGCTCATTGTAGCGCCGTCGCAATATGAAAACATTTCTTGCGCAATTTCTTTCGGAGATTTATCTGCGTATCCCTCTTCGCGTTGTTTGATAAAATAAGCATTCTCTGCAAAACGGCACGAATCAATAAAAAGTGGAATACCGTATTTCTTCAATAGTGTTTTAGTGTCGCGTATGTTTTTCATAGAAACGGGCTGCCCGCCGCCTGAATTATTTGTAACCGTAATAAAACATACGGGAATATTTTCTGGTCCTTTTTCGAGTATAAATTTTTCTAATTTTTCTACATTCATATTACCTTTAAACGGAGCAATTTTATCTGTCTGCTTCCCTTCTTCGGTCAAAAAATCAACGGCTTCTGCCCCGGTAAATTCAACATTTGCTCTTGTTGTATCGAAATGTGTATTGTTTGGAATAAATTTTCCATTTCTTCCAATAATTGAAAAAAGTATTTTTTCAGCCGCGCGTCCTTGGTGAGTAGGGATAATATATTTCAATCCGGTAATTTCTTTTACTTTTTTTTCAAATCGAAAAAAACTTTTTGCTCCCGCATACGATTCATCTCCTTCCATAATTCCAGCCCACTGCTTTGCGCTCATTGCCGAAGTTCCGCTGTCGGTTAATAAATCAATTAGAACATCATCGGCATGAATTAGAAATGGATTGTAATGCGCATTATGTAATATTGTAATTCGCTCTTCCTTAGTAGTAAAACGAATTGGTTCTACAGATTTAATTTTGAACGGTTCAATGATTGTGTTCATAGTTTTCCTAAAAAATAAAGCCGTCAATGGTAATTGTCAACTTTATCATAAAAAATGTGAAGCTATTCAGCGTTATACTGAACAAGCGAGTGAATTTGAAATTGCGATAGTTTCGTTCTCGGATTAAGAAAAGAAAGTTCGATAATAAATGAAAGTCCGATAATATTTCCCTCGAGTTGTTGTACGAGTTTGCATGCGGCTTCCATTGTTCCGCCTGTAGCAAGAACGTCGTCGTGAAGCAAAATATTTTCTCCTTCCGCAATTGCGTCTTTGTGAATTTCAATAACATCGGTTCCATATTCTAACTGGTATTCTTGCGATAGAGTTTCTGCCGGAAGTTTTTTTGGTTTTCGAATTGGAACAAAACCTGCTCCTAAGCGATGCGCCAACGCTGCGCCAAGAATAAACCCGCGCGATTCAATTCCTACAACTTTTGATATTTTTTTTTCTTTGAATATTTCATAAAATTGTTCAATACAATAATTCAAAGCATTTGCATCTTTTAAAAGCGTAGTAATATCCTTAAACATTATTCCTTTTTTCGGGAAATCGGGTACAGTCCTTATTTTAGCTTCAAGATTCATTGTGTGCCTTTCATTGTTTCGATTAAATTAGAAAAAAGAAATTGCGGAAGCAATTTAAAATAGAAAACCCCGCTTGGTGAGTGCGGGGTTAATGCTGCTCTCTGTATGAAGAAAAATATCAGAGACCAACAATCATATCGCGGTATTTCGGCACCGGCCACAAATTATCCGCTATCATCTCTTCAAGGTCATCAATTACTTGGCGTAGTCTATCGCCTTGTTTTCTCACATTAAGATATGCCGCTCCTTTTTTCTTAAGGTCTTCTGTCTTTCGCGCTACTGTAATTGCTTTATCCAACGCGGAAACTTCAGTTTGCAAAGCAGCAGTATGAGATGCTATGTTTTTAGTAAATGCTGTTAACGATTTTACTGATTTATCGCCTTTACCAAGCGCAGACTTTAATCCAGATATAGTCTGCGTTAATTCATTCAAATAAGAAATAGCGGAGGGTAAGTATAAGGTAATAGCCATTTCTTTTCGAATGCGCGCTTCAATATCTACCTGCTTCACATAGTTCTCCATATCTATATGGTAGATTGCTTCAATTTCTCTTCCGCTGTACACTTTATATGTTGTAAAGAGATGCTCCGAATCTTTTGTTAAGAATGCTTCAAACGCTTCAGGCGCGGTTTTAAGATTTGATAATCCACGTTTTGCCGCTTCCTTATGCCAAGCTTCAGAATAGCCGTCTCCTTCAAACAAAACTTTTTTCGATTCAGAAATTGTTTTACGAAGTACGTAAACCACTGCAGAGTTGAAATCTTTTCCGTTTGCAACTGCGGATTCAATTTGCAAACGAACTTCATCTAAAGTTGCTGCCATTGAAGTATTTAAAACCGTAATCGGCGTAGATGGAGATTGACTTGAACCGACAGCGCGAAATTCAAACTTATTTCCTGTAAATGCAAACGGACTAGTCCGGTTTCTATCGGTATTATCTTTTGGAATATCTGGAATTTTATCAATACCTAAAG
>CAYXEE010000369.1:0-2983 GCA_964463935.1 uncultured Chitinophagaceae bacterium
ATTGCGCGCAAACAATCCAACGGACAATATAACAGCGCGTATTATGCGGCAATGTGGAAACAACTTTCCAAAACTACAACGGATTTATTTCAAGACGCGTCGAATCTCTACACAAATCTTTTATTCACTGCTTGGCAAAATGCAGGCGCTTCAAAAATTCAGTGGAATGTAATTTCTACTAAAGAGGAAAAGAAATCCGAACCGGAACATCTTGAACAGAATTTTCCTAATCCGTTCAACGCTCATACAGTAATAAAATATCGCATTCCATCAGATAGTTATGTGCGGCTTGGAATTTTTAATCTGTTTGGGCAGGAAGTGCATACAATTTTTGAAGGAAGGCAGAGTGAAGGAAAATACGAATTTGGTTTTGAAGCAGAACAACTTCCCGGCGGCATTTATTTTATCCGTTTGCAGATGAATAATAGAACGGAAGTCCGAAAAATGATTCTGCAAAAATGATTTGCAAATAATAATTTTTTAAGCGCAGGTGGAACTTTCCTCTGCGCTTTGCTATTTTAGATGATAGTAAACCTGACAGGTTTGAATGAAATGGAGAAATAATGATACAAAAAATAAATCACATTGGAATTGCAGTAAAAAATTTAGGAATTTCTTCTGAACTTTTTGGAAAAATTTTTCAACAGCCGGCGCCGCATACGGAAATTGTTGCAGAACAAAAAGCGACTATTGCCTTTTTCCCGGTCGGCGAAACTTCTTTTGAATTGATTGAATCTACTTCTTCACAATCTTCAATTTCAAAGTTCATTGAAAAACGCGGCGAAGGAATTCATCACATTTGTTTGGAAGTCGACGATATACAAAGTGAAATACTTCGATTAAAAAATCTTGGATTGCAATTTGTGAATGATGTTCCAAGCGCCGGCGGAGACGGATATTGGGTTGCGTTTCTTCATCCAAAATCTACAAACGGCGTATTGATTGAACTTGCAGAAAAAATGAAATAATTTTTTACCATAGATACACATAGCTACGAAAAAACTTATTTGCGTCTTTGCGTGATAATACATTTTGGAATACGGAATACAAATATCGCTTATAGATAAATTCGATCTTCAGGATAAGTTGGATAATCTTCCTGCAAGTCCCGGCGTGTATCATTTTAAAAATAATGAAGGAAAAATTCTTTACGTTGGGAAAGCGGTAAATCTTCGGAATCGCGTGCGGCAATATTTTCATAAATCGAGGAAACTCGATCCGCGAATAGAGATGATGGTTTCTAAAGTTTCGGATTTGGAAATTATTCAAACGGATTCAGAAGTTGAAGCGCTGATTCTTGAAGCAAATCTTATTAAACTTCATAAACCGCGCTATAATGTAAATCTTAAAGATGATAAATCGTATCCGTATATCGTCATCACCAATGAGCCGTATCCGCGCGTGTTTGTAACGCGAAGAATGCGTAAAGACGGCTCGCGGTATTTCGGTCCATACACAGATGTAACAACAATGCGTGCCGCCTTAAAAACGGTGCGTAATATTTTTATGATTCGCAGCTGTAATTTTTTGATTGACGACGATTTTATTGCGAAAAAGAAAACGCGAGTTTGCTTGGATTATCATATAAAAAAATGCGAAGGACCTTGCGAAGATTTTGTTTCGCGCCGGCATTACAATTCTATGATTGAGCAAGTCGCATTAGTTTTAAATGGAAAAACGAACGGCGTAATAGAGAATATTGAAAAACAAATGTTTCTTTCTTCTGAAGCATTGAAATTTGAAGATGCCGCTAAATTTCGCGACCAAATAAAACAACTTGAAATATATTCTTCAAAGCAAAAAGTTGTTGATGTGGAGTTGCGCGACCGCGATATTGTTGCCGTTGCCATGGAAGATGATGACGCGTGCGGCGTAATATTTAAGATTCGTGAAGGGAAAGTTATCGGTCGCCAGCATTATTACATGAACGGCGTGGAAGGACGAACAGAGCCGGAAATTTTGGAAACACTTGTTCAACGGTATTATTTGGAAGCGGTAGATATTCCGCGCGAGGTAGTTGTTTCTGTAGCGCTTGAAAATCAAAAAACAATTGAGCAATGGTTGTATTTAAAAAAGAGCGGCGCAACAAGTTTTCTTATGCCGGAAGGGGGAGAACTTGCAAAACTTATAGCGATGTGCAAAAAGAATGCGCGTTTTCTTTTAGATGAATTGAAGCTTCAAAAACTGAAGAATAAAGATTTTATTCCCGGAGCCGTACTTTCACTTCAACGCGATTTACGAATGAAAAAACCGCCGCGCAAGATTGAATGTTTTGACATTTCACATTTTCAAGGGACTGAAACAGTTGCATCAATGGTTGTGTTTGTTGATGGAAAGCCGAAGAAGAGCGAATATCGAAAATTCAAAATTAAAACTGTTGCGCCGCACGATGTAAATGATTTTGCAAGTATGAAGGAAGTAGTTTTCCGCAGATACAAACGCGTACAGGATGAAAATCTTGAAATGCCGGATTTGATTATGATTGACGGCGGAAAAGGACAGCTTTCCAGCGCGATGGAATCATTGAAAGAACTCGAATTAGAAAATCATCCCGTAATAAGTTTAGCGAAGCGATTAGAAGATGTTTTTATACCCAATGAAAGCGAACCTGTGAATATTCCAAAAACTTCTTCCGCGCTGCGTCTGCTTCAACAAGTGCGAGATGAGGCGCATCGTTTTGCGATTACCTTTCATCGTTCGCTGCGCGATAAACGGACATTGCAAACGGAACTAGATTTAATTGAAGGCGTTGGTAAGAAGCGCGCTCAGGAATTGCTTGAAGCGTTCGGTTCAGTACAAGGAGTAAAATTTGCTACACCGGAACAATTGATTGAAGTTGTCGGCGAAAAGGTTGCGGAAAAAATTCAAGAATATTTCGGTACGAATGAGGAGAATGGCGAAACGTAGAAAAGATATTTTAGATTAGATTACTGAAGTTACGCAACTGTATTCCTGAATAGCTCCGACCTTCAGGTCGGGGTAC
>CAYXEE010000370.1:0-2981 GCA_964463935.1 uncultured Chitinophagaceae bacterium
GAAGAAAAAAGAAATTTTTCGCCGATGAGCGTATCGCTTACATCCGTTGCCGCAATAATACGAAAGTTTGCCGTATCGGTCGGATGAACGGCAATTTGCCGCACGGGACGGTTTCCGAAATAAATATTATCTTTTAATGCGCGCCAAGTTTTGCCGCCATCATCAGAGCGAAGCGCTCCCATTTCATCCGATCCAAAGACAACGCTCGGTTTTGCCGGAGCAAATTTAATAGAAAATTTCGGCTGGGGAAATTCTGCGCTTTGCGTAAATGTATTTCCTTTGTCCTCGCTTCTATAAAGTCCGCTCGATGTTACAAGAAAAACAATATCATTCGATTGCGGATGAAAGGAAATATCGCGAATTTCGATGCGTTGAAAATTTTGCACTGCGGGAAGAGTAATTACATTCCAAGAATTTCCTCCGTTTACCGAACGAAGCAAAATACCATTATTTGTTGCGGCAAGAATTACTCCATCGTCGTATGTTCCACGAATCAATACAATATTTCCGCCTGCAGGACCTAATGCTTGCAGCGTAGAAAATTGTTCGGATTGAGAAACGCCCTGAACATAAAAAGCAACAATACAAATAAATATTGAAGCAATATTTTTCATAATCATTGTCCCGGAGGTCTCGGCGGATCTTTCAGCGGCTGCGCCGCTTCAATTATCTGCGGCGGAGGCGGCGTTGTTGAATTTGTACCCGGAGTCGTG
The DNA here is from genome assembly GCA_964463935.1 of uncultured Chitinophagaceae bacterium. Classification (GTDB taxonomy): domain Bacteria; phylum Bacteroidota; class Ignavibacteria; order UBA10030; family UBA8401; genus JACFMZ01. The sequence goes on from CAYXEE010000370.1 coordinate 714, forward strand.
GTAGAATTTGTTACGGTTACGGTATTGAGATTTCTTCCCAATTCAGGATTTTGTCCCGGACCAAAAGCGGAAGACGGAGGCGGCGGAGCCATTGGCGCAGAAGGACCGCCTGATTTAGTTGAGCCGGGTTTTGAACCTGAAGTAGATTGTGTTGTCGTTGTTGTTGTTGTTGTAGTTTGCTGCGAACTTGAGGCGCTGTTATCCGAAGATGTACTGCCTGCAATATCATCAGCTTTTTGCGCTGTAACGGCGCTGGTTTTTGCTTGAGAAAAATTCGGATCGCTGACCGCAGCTTGGCTGAATGCTTGCGCGGCTTGTTTATACATTCCTTTATCCTCATAATCTAAACCGCGGGAATACTGCAAAAATGCAAAAAAGTTTTCCGTCGGAATTTCGTAAATCGCTTCCCGCTCCGCTTCGGTAATGGAAACTTTCATCTGCTCCAGAATTTTGAAGACAAGCTCTTTCTGCATTCGGAAAAATTCTTGCGTCGTACCGGAAATATTTGTTGTTCCGTCCAGATCGCCGGATTTTGTTTTTGCAATCAGCGCGTCAATACGAACTTTTTCTTTCGTTACATCAAAGAACGAACCTTTAATCAGCCGCGCGGCGCCGAGTAATTTACCCATTCGGGGCGCAGTTTTCGGATCAACCAAATCTGTTTCGCCGAGATTCATTTCTTCAATAAGTTTTTGCAAACGAATGCGTTCAACTACTTTCAACGAATTTACTTTTGCTAAATCTGTAATAATCATTTCCGCCAAACCTTTTTGCAGCGGATCGAGTTCATTGTTGGTTCCTTTATTTTCAAAATATAAAATTGCAACGGTGTTTGAAGGTACCTTCGCAACCTCTAATTGCGCTTCCATTGCTATGGCGCGTTTGGCTTCTGCTTCCATTTGCAATTTATACAGAATTTTAATCCGCGCGTTTACTATTTCTTTGTAATCGCCAAATGTGGTTAATTCATTGTATAGACGGTAATATTGAATTGCTTTGTCATATTCTTTTAATTCTTCAAACGATGATGCGGCATAAAATGCAGATTGGTCGTCTTCCTCATCATCAGCCAACACTTGTTGAAATGTTTTTATTGCATCGCGGTACATTTTTTTATTGTACATCGCAGTTCCCATAAGACGCAGATAATTATTATTATCCGGTTCGTTTATCAATGCTCGGCGCATACGGGCAATAACTTCGTCGTTACGTCCTTCGTCGAGCATGGAGCGGGTAATATCTACAAACGAAGGACCGCAAGATTGCAGAAACAATGCAATGGTAAGCAACGGCAATAGAGCAGAAATTAACTTTTTCATAGTGGTTTTAGTTAGATGTGGTACACGAATATTGTAAAATTAAATCTATGTGTCAAGTTACGGAATTCGTTGATTTTACAACGTATTTATTACCATACAGTATCAAAAAAATTTCAATTGAAATAAGGAAAACGGCTGTTAATATGTTGTACGTAACATCACACAACAAAAAACCCTGTGACGCTGTTAACGTTCGCAGGGTTTTTCATTTTTCTTTAACCAAGTTCTAATCTTCCGCGCCTGAACCGGATAATTTTTCATACTCTGTTTTTGCCCATTCAATAAGTTTTGTTTTATCAGATTCGCTGAGTGTTGCTTCTGAATGCAGCAAAAGATATTTCGGCATAGGCATTGCGCCGCTTTCCACTTCGGAAGGAATTGCGGAAAGCCGTCTAATCTGTTTTTTCGTTTTGTAATTTCCCCACTCGGAAAAATTTAATTCCTTGCGCCCTTCGCTTACATCATACGAAACTAACCACGATGCCGGCGCAATGTACGAATAGAGCGGCCATTTTGTTTCGCTGGAATGACAATCGTAACACGCGCGATGCAAAATTGCATCAACATCGGCGGGAACTTGTAATTTGGCTTGAATTGTTACGGCAGAATCAACAGCCGGATTTTCGCGTTTCGGCTGAATGAATTGCATTAGCAGAAAAATAATTCCAAACGCAATGCCGATTTTTTTTGCATTTATTTTGAGATTCATTGCCCTCTCTCATGATGGTGAACTGCGTAAATATCAAAAATCGAAATAAAAGATGCAATGATTTACTGAAGTTACACAAAATCAAAAAATGCTTCGACTCGGCACAAAAAATTACGGCCATCCTGAGCAAATCCTTTGCTTTTTAAGGATGTGTCTCCCGAAGGTCCCGAATGGATCCCTTAGGAAGATGCCTTTCCGAAGTACCGAAGGTATCCCTTCGGGAGAACACTTCCCCGCCTC
>CAYXEE010000371.1:0-1985 GCA_964463935.1 uncultured Chitinophagaceae bacterium
ACAAACTTAAGCGTGCCTCGCTCAGCATGACCATCTGCGTAACTTCAGTTAATAATTTTACAGAAATAAAAAATGTAGTTTTGAATTAACAGACAAAGGTAAAAATCTGGTATTCATTCAAAGTTTGGAAGTGCGCAATCTTTTAAGTATTTTTAGAAAAAGCTGCGGGGAAAATATGAAAAAAATAATTTTTACTGCATTTATTGCCGCTGGAATTTTTTTTCTTGGCTGTAATCAAAAAAATTTTTCTACTAAATCCGGCGTAAAAATAGAAATTTTGAAAGAAGGAAACGGAGCAAAACCCAAAGAAGGAGAAATTGTTACGGTGCATTATACCGGATGGCTTCCCGACAGCACAAAGTTTGACAGCTCGCACGATAGGGGCGTTCCCTTTACTTATCAATTTGGCGTTGGCAGAGTTATTCAAGGATGGGATGATGGCGTTGCAACTATGCAAGTCGGCGGAAAATCGCGTTTTATTATTCCCCCAGAACTTGGCTATGGAAGCAGAGAAATCGGAATTATTCCCGCTAACTCCACATTAATTTTTGAAGTAGAATTATTAGGGATTCAATAATGGCAAAACCGTTTTTAATGATTCATATTCGTCCGGGGAAATGCGATTTTTGCGGATGTTGTGTCGGCGTTTGTCCCGAAGACGCAATTGAATTGCAAGAATCGAAGATTTCTATTATTGAGGAACGTTGCACCAATTGCAGAAAGTGCGCGTGGGCTTGTCCGTGGGAAGTAATTGAATTTCACCGTGAAGGCGTTGCAGAATTACCTAAAGAAATTCCACAATTCTTGAATGAGGCGGTGAAATTTTAATTTCATTGGTGAATTTTATTATGAAAAAAGTAAATAAAGTTTTGGATTTCAAAGTTTTTCTTGAAGCAGATCCTTCCGGCGGATATGTTGTGCAATGTCCCAGTTTGGCAGGATGTTATTCACAGGGCGAAACAATAGAAGAAGCGTTAGAAAATATTAAAGAAGCAATAGAATTGTGCGTTGAAGATATGAAAGCGCATAAAGAAAGAATTCCCGATACTTCTAAGACATTTGTAAGTTCGGTTCTCGTTAATGTATGAACAGCAAACTTCCTGTTGTATCTGCCAACGATGCAATAAAAGCGTTTGAAAAAATCGGTTTATTGCGCAGTTTAATAAATAACGCTGGATTGAGTATTGAAGAATTTAAGAAATTGTTATGAAACAAGAATATGATGTAATAGTTGTGGGAGCTGGTCCTGCCGGTTCAACTGCGGCTCGCTATGCGGCGGCAGGCGGACTTTCTGTTTTAGTCTTGGAAAAAGACCGAGATGTCGGTTATCCGGTTCGCTGCGGCGAAGCGGTAAGCCACAACGGCGTAATTCAATTTATTCAGCCGGATGAGCGTTGGATTGCTTCCAAAGTTACAAAATTTAAAATGGTTGCGCCGAACGGAACATTTATTCATCCTTCGTTATTAGATGAATACGGTTATGTGCTTGAACGCAGAATTTTTGATTATGAAATTGCGAAACTTGCGGCTAACGAGGGGGCGGAAATAATTACAAAAGCGTATGCGTATGATTTGCTTCGTGAAAACGGAAAAATTGCCGGCGTACGCGCGGTACTAAAAGATGTGAAAGTGGATATTCGTTCAAAAATTGTTATCGGCGCCGATGGAGTAGAATCTCGCGTAGGGAAATGGGCGGGAATTGATACAACAAGTTCTATACACGATATGGAAAGCGGCGCGCAGATGACTCTTTCCGGCGTAGATGTTGATTTGGAAACGATTGCTTTTTATCTCGGTTCTCAAGTTGCGCCCGGCGGATATTTGTGGGTTTTTCCGAAAACAAATAAAACAGCAAATGTTGGAATTGGAATTTCTGTTGAGAACGCAAAAAAAAGATCGGCAATCAGTTATTTAGAAGAATTTGTTTCAAAAAAATTTCCCAATGCTTCAATTCTTACGCAAATTGCAGGAGGCATTCCGTGCGG
>CAYXEE010000371.1:2012-2958 GCA_964463935.1 uncultured Chitinophagaceae bacterium
ATGCTTGTCGGCGATGCGGCGCATCAAATAAATCCGCTTACCGGCGGAGGAATAATTACCGGAATGATTGGCGGAATGCTTGCGGGGCAGGCAGCCGCAGAAATGATACATGAGAAAAAAACGCTGAAGCATTTAGAAGAATATGCAAACCGCTGGCAAAAAAGATTAGGTTGGAGGCATAACATATTCTACAATATTAAAGAAGCTCTCTTTTTTCTTAAAGATGAAACTCTTAACGCTATTTGCGATAAACTGCTGACTCTGCCTGAAGAGAAGCGAACGTTAGGGACAGTTTTTCGAACCGCGGCGTGGAATCAACCTTCCATCGTTTTAGATGTTGCAAAAGTATTTTTACAATAATTTTTTTAATGAAATATTTTTTCTTTTTTATTCCGCTTATTGTTTGCATCCATTGCACTTCGCAAACCGCTCTGACATCTTTTCAAAAAGAAATTGTTGAACTTAACTCTGTTGACTCGACATTTGTGCTGGATATTCGTTATGCAACGGAAAATAATTTTACAAAACAAAAATTATATCCGGCTGGCAAAGCAAAACTTCGCCGCATTGCTGCAGAAAGTTTAGCTTCTGTTCAAAAAGAATTGCGGTCAAAAAATCTTCGGCTGAAAATTTATGATGCGTACCGTCCGCTTGCAATTCAGTGGAAACTGTGGAGCGTAATGCCTGATGAAAATTATGTCGCAAACCCGAAAAAAGGTTCGCGTCATAATCGCGGCGCGGCGGTAGATTTGACAATAATTGATTCCTTGGGAAATGAAATTGAAATGCCGACACCGTACGATGATTTTACCGAAAAAGCGCGGCAAACGTACGAAAATCTGCCGGAAAATGTTAAGAAGAACCGCGCGTTGCTGAAAGAAACAATGGAGCGGCATGGTTTTCAATCGCTAAAAAGCGAATGGTGGCATTATGATTTTGTCGGCTG
>CAYXEE010000372.1:0-2943 GCA_964463935.1 uncultured Chitinophagaceae bacterium
ATTACATTAAATTATAAACAATAAATTTAATTAAATTCAAATCATACTATAAAACACAAAATCCACATAAGGTTATTATGAATTCTGTAACAGTCGTTATCCCATTCAGCAGCGAACCATATTTTGAAACAACATTGCAACAATTTATTCAATATCCATTGGTCAAATCCGTAATTATTGCCCATGGCGGAGATTTCAAAGATTCTTTTGAGAAATGTAAAGGAATGCAGGTTGATTCCTTAACATCCGGACTTGTTGAAAATCTAAAAACGGATTTCCTTCTGTTTATCAATCAAGCACAATCCATTATGCTGAACCAAGCGGCGTTGGAACGAATGATTATTGTTGCGAACGATACAAAATCGGGAATGTTGTACACAGATTTTTACGAAGTAAAAGATGGTGTTCGCAGTGAACATCCGACGATTGATTATCAACTCGGTTCAATTCGTGATAATTTTGATTTTGGCGCGTTGATGTTCTTTTCGGTTCCGGCAATTAAAAAGGCGTTAAAGAAATTCGGAAAGATTGAAAAAGTTGAGCGTTCAGGATTGTATGATCTTCGATTAAAGGTTTCTGTGGAAAATGAAATTTTTCATCTACAAGAATATTTATATACGAAAACAGAATCCGACACGCGCAAGAGCGGTGAAAAACAGTTTGATTATGTAGATCCGAGAAACCAAAATGTTCAAAAAGAAAATGAACTTGTTGCAACAAAACATTTAAAGAATATTGGCGCGTATCTAAAACCGAAATTTGCAAAAGTTCCAAAATTTAAAATTGAATTTCCTGTTGAAGCAAGTGTAATTATTCCGGTCCGTAACCGCGAAAAAACTGTTGCTGATGCAGTGAACAGTGTTCTATCGCAACAAACAGATTTTTCTTTTAATGTTATTGTGTTGAACAATCATTCCACAGACAGCACAACAACAATTCTTAATGAACTGGCAGCAAAAGATTCTCGCGTAAAACATATTATTCCACAGCGGCAGGACCTAGCAATTGGCGGCTGTTGGAATGAAGCAGTTCTTTCCGAACATTGCGGACAATATGCAATTCAATTAGATTCGGACGACCTCTACAGCGGACCGAAAACATTGCAAAAAATTGTTGATGTATTTCGCAAAGAGAAATGTGCAATGGTGATTGGTTCATACACTCTTGTCAATGTAAAATTAGAGCCAATTCCGCCGGGATTGATTGACCATAAAGAGTGGACTCCTGATAATGGACGCAACAATGCGCTTCGTATCAATGGACTTGGCGCGCCGCGCGCATTTAATACTGCGCTATTAAGAGAAATTCTTCTTCCGAACACAAGTTATGGCGAAGATTACGCTGTTGCGCTTCGTTTGTCGCGTCATTATCAAATCGGAAGAATTTACGAATCGTTGTATAATTGCAGAAGGTGGGAAGGAAACACCGATGCGGCTCTTCCGATTGATAAAATAAACAGAAATGATTTTTACAAAGATAAAATACGTACGATTGAAATTGCGGCGCGCATTCAACTGAACAGGAAAAAATAATTATGGCAATTCAACCGACATTCCGCGAGTGGAAAATTGAAGACACGCCGCAGATTCAAAAAGTTTTGTTTAACACGTGGGTTGCATCGTATTCGGAATTTATTCCGATGCTTGATATTCAATGGTATTTCAACAATCATTATTCTGAAATGAATTTTGCAGAAATGTATGAAGACTCGAATGTTTTTTGTTATGTTGCAGAAGTAAAAGGTCATCTCGTCGGTTATGCGCGCGGAAAATTCAATCTGGAAGAAAAAAAATTTTACTTGGAATCGCTTTATATTCTGCCTGAGTTTCAAGGAAATGGAATCGGCAGAATTTTATTGCAGATGGCGGAAGAAAAGGGGAAAGCAAAAGGTTTTGATAAAGTCTGGCTTGGAGTAATGGTTCAAAACAGCGCGTCGCTTCAGTGGTACAAAAAACTTGGTTTTCAGTTTATTGAAGAATTGCCTTTTACAATGGGCAATACAGTTGTCGCTCATCTTATTGGATATAGAGAAATACAATGATTGAAGAAAAAATTTTTCATCGCTTCCCGAATCAATCTTTTGCGCCATTATCCGAACTTTCATTTCAGCTTATTGAACAACAGAAATCATCGTGGAAAATGCTAACGGAAGGAATTGCCGCGCTTGAAAATGTTCAACTGCGCGAAGTTCGCTGTAACGGTTTTGATATAAAACTTCAATTCAATCCAAAGCGAATTATCAGTTCTGCGGCAAAAACTGACGTGCAATCCATAAAAGAGCGGAAATGTTTTCTTTCTGTAGAAAATCTACCTGCAGAGCAAAAAGGAATTTTTTACAAAGAAACATTCTTTATACTGTGCAATCCAATGCCGATTTTTCAGCAGCATTTTACAATTTCACATAAAGAACATATTCCACAGACAATTGAAGAATTTATTCTTTCTTTTCTTCATCTTGCCAAAGATTTTTCGCCAAGGTTTTCCATTTTTTACAATGGACCGAAGTGCGGCGCTTCGGCGCCGGATCACATGCACTTTCAAGCGTCTCCAAGCGGAAAAATTCCCGTTGAATATGAAGCAAGCGATCCGCTGCGCAGAGAATTCAGAAAAAAAATTGCCGGCGTTTCAATCGGCACATTAAAAAATTTTGGTCGCGCGGTTATTATTCTTGAAGGAACTATTGAGCAGGAAATGGAATTGGTATTTCTTCGAGCAATGTCTGCAATGCGAAAAGTGATGAACACAAATGAAGAACCGCTGGTTAATGTTCTTAGTTCGTACGAAAATGGAATGTGGAGGATAATTATTTTCCCGCGCACAAAACATCGTCCCGATGCATATTTTAAAGAAGGGGACGATAAGATTCTTGTCAGTCCCGCAGCGGTTGATATTGGCGGTTTGGTAATTACGCCGTTGGAAAAAGATTTTCATTCGATTAATGCT
>CAYXEE010000373.1:0-2941 GCA_964463935.1 uncultured Chitinophagaceae bacterium
TGCGCAATCGGTTGATAATGATAAGATGATGAATTAAAAACTTTAACGCAGTATTCCAACAAGAGAATAACTGCAATCATCGTAACGATGATATAAATTTCTGTCATAAACTAATTTGTAATAATCCTACAATCAGTTGCTTGCTTTAAAGATACAAAACTGTGTTACAACTTCAAATGCGCGTCTATTGCTTTATTTGCCAATAAATCCGCCTCTTTATTAAACGAACGCATAACGTGTATAATTGAGATTTTTATCGGAAGCGAAATCATCAACGATTTTGCTTTTACATACAATTTTTTCAAATTCTCATCTTTAACTTTGTATGCGCCGTTTAACTGTCGCTCCATCAATTCGCTGTCTGTTTGTACAACAATCTCAGTAATTGATTCAGCTTCCGAAATAATTTTTAATTGTTGCAGACATCGTATTAAAGCGGTGTATTCTGCAACATTGTTTGTTGTAATTCCAAGATATTCGTTCAGCGTAAAAAGTATATTGCCGTTTTCTTTTTTTACAATAATTCCTATGCCGGCATGTCCAGGATTGCCGCGCGAAGCGCCGTCTGTAAATGCAGAAAGAATCATTGTGTGAGCTACATATTTATTTCATCTGAAACAATTATTCTGCCGCAGTGCTGGCATAAATACAAATGGTCGTTTTTTCTTATTTCAACAATATGCTGCGGGGGAATTCTGTTTCCGCAGCCGCTGCACGATTGTTTTCTTACTACAGAAACAGCCACTTTTCCGCGAAAGTTACGAATCATTTCATACTTGCTTAAAAATTGCTTAGGAATTCGACCAATAATTTTTTCCCGCTCGTGTTTGTATTTGTCTTCCTCTTCTTGTGTTTCTTTTGAAACTTTTGCTAATTCTTTTTTCTTTTCACTAAGCGTTTCATTTAATTCATCCAACGCTGCGGTAATTTCTTCTAATTCGCTTTTTGCAACGCTCATTTGATTTTCAAAATCTTCAAACTTCTTGGTAAGTTCTTTTATAGATTCTTGCGCGAAATCAATTTCTTTGGTTATTGCATCATACTCTTTGTTATTGCGGACTTTATATTGCTGGTCTTTATACCGTTTTAATTTCTCTTCAAAATTGTGAATATCATCATCCGCTTTATTTCGTTCTGAAACGGATGAATCAATGTACTCGCGTTTTGCATTCGCTTTTTCGTTTAATTGATGTATTTGTTCTTCTAAATTCCGAACGATAGAAGGCAGATCGCCTTTCGATTCTTCCACTTCGTCAAGATTATTATCAATGTTTTGAAGCGTTAATAAAAATTTTAATGTGTTTTCCAATGGTAATTGCTCCTACATCGCCGAGGATGTGTAATATTGTATGGGATTTGTTTTCTTTTTTGTAATAAAAACCATAGCGCGCGAATGAAACAATGCCGCTATCTCTTTGCATTTTTTCTGAATTTCAGGCAGAACAACATGTTCTGTTTCATAATGTCCTGCATCAACTAAAAAAATTTTTTTTTCGTATTCTTGAAATACGTGATATTTCAAATCTGCAGTTACAAACGCTTCCGCGCCTGCAGAAATTGCATCATCTATAAACTCGGCGCCTGAACCGCCGCAAACAGCCGCGCGGGAAATTTTCTTTGGCAATGAAGAAACCGCATACCGCAATTGCTTTGCGTTTAGCTTGCGCGCAACAAGTTCCAAAAAAGTATTTCCCGTAATGTTTTTTTCAAACTCGCCGATTGCTCCCAAACCGTATTCGCTGTTTTTATTTAATAACGGATAAATATCGTACGCTGCTTCTTCGTACGGATGAACGGAAAGCATTGCTTTAATTACCTGAGACGATTTCCAAGTTTCGCACAGAACTTCAAATTTTACTTCTTCAACGCTTTCTGTTTGACCCTTACTGCCAATAAAAGGATTAGCGTTATTCATTCCGCGAAACGTTCCGATTCCCTCTGTTATGAAACTGCACAAATCGTATTTTGAAAACATTCCTGCTCCTGCGTTGTGCATTGCTTCGGCAACGCGCTCAAGATGCGTTTTTGGAACAAAGACCGATATTTTGCTTAAACTTTCCTTTACCGGCGAAAGTATGCGAAGATTTGTAAGTCCTAATGTTTTTGCAAGAGCAAAATTAACGCCCCACTGCACAGAATCTAAATTAGTATGAGCGGAATAAAGATTGATTTTATTTTCAATAAGTAAAATTGCAAGGGCAGAAACTCTGTGTTTCGGCGTTATTTTTTTTATCGGATGAAACAGCAGCGGGTGGTGAGTAATAATGAAATTTACATTCTTTTTTTTCGCTTCGTATATTACTTCTTCAGTCAGGTCGAGCGCGATAAGAATATTTTTTATTTCGTCAGTTTCCCGCCCAACTTGCAGTCCAACATTGTCGCCTTTCCACGCAAGCGACGGGGGAACAGCTTTTTCAAAAATGTTTATAAATTCTTTAACGTTCACAGTATAATAAAAAAAATGTCCCGTTGGTTATTCGGGACATTTTCAAAAAACTTTTAAATGGAGTTTCGCTTTGAAATATATTTAGAATTACGCTGATGTTGTTTTATTTTGTTCATTTTTACTATACAAGTATAAGAAATTTGACAGAAAAATGCAAGATTGACTTTCCATCGTTTTTTTGGTAAGTTAGTTCAGTTTTTGAAACTACGCCGTTTAATTTTACTTATTGTTTAACAACGAGGTATAAGTTAGTGATTACAGAATATGGTTACGACGTTTTTTTTACAATTACCGCAATTTGTATATTTATAGCAATTGGAACGTATTATTTTATAGATAATACCATTGCAAAAATAATTCTCTTCTCAGTTTCTACATTGCTTTTTATTTTTACCTTGAATTTTTTTAGAGATCCCGAACGCAGCACGCCGCAAGGAGAGGGAATTGTTGTTTCTCCGGCTGATGGAACGGTAATTAAAATTGAAGAAGTTATGG
>CAYXEE010000374.1:0-2933 GCA_964463935.1 uncultured Chitinophagaceae bacterium
TCCTTCGCAGGAATTGAAAATGAAATTGTTGTTGTTGGATTAAATGGATTCGGATAATTTTGATGCAAGAAAAATTGCTCCGGAATTTTTTCTTCGTTTCGAACGCTTGAAAGAACATTCAACACGCCGCGATACAACGAATATCCCAAACCAGAATATGATTGAAGAGGAATGATGAGTTCATTTCCCAATTGATACATTTGGCGAACGAGCAGCGGTCCCGACGTTGCAGGAAAATTACCGGTCATATCTGTCCACGATGTTCCTTCGTTTGTCGAATAGTACAATGCTGAAGCTTTAAATTGTCCGCCCACTGCCGCAACAAGTACATTTCCAAATGCATGAATATAGACCGAGCCATAATTTAATGCTCCTGCATTTTGAAATGGTGTTGCAACAGTTTTTCTCCATGTTATTCCATTATCTTCACTATAAAAAACCAAACCGGAAGCATTGTTCAATCCGGTAGAAAGAAAAAGTTTCCCATTCGATGAAACAATATTATTGATTGATGGATTTGCTCCGAGAGAATCTTTTCCAACCTGAATCCATGTTGTGCTGGTGTCTGTCCACATCCAAAGACCCCAGCTCTGAGTGTAATAGAATAATCTGTTGTTCAATAATTTCATACCATATGCAGGAACGGCAAGCCCTTTATTCATCTCAACCCAAGTAACTCCGGAGTTAGTAGAATATGCAACACCAACGCCGGCGGCAAACAATTTTCCATTCCAAGTAATCATTGAATAGGTATTTATAGAATAATTACTAAATTTTACCCACGATGCTCCTTTATCTGTACTTCTGTAAAATCCCTTCGAGTTTGTTCCAGCAATAATCGTGTCACCAAGAAGATGAAGCGACTTGAAGTCAGTATTATCGGGAATTCCTCTTGCACTTTGCGCCCATGTATAACCATTATCTGTAGATTTATAAAATGAAAATTTATTTGCTGCTGCGTAAAAATCATTTCCATTTTTTACGATTTGATTTATGGTAATGCGTGCCGGCATTCCTTTATATAACGATTTCCAAGTATTTCCATTATCAGATGATTTTAAAATTCCAATACTACCGTATCCCAAGTAAATGTTAGAATTGTGCACAAGCACGGCGTGGATATATGGTTCAGTAAAATTATATGAACTTTGGACGCTGTCCCATGTAGCTCCAAAATCTGTGCTTGTAAAAATATCATGAAGTGTTGAAGATTTTTCGTGGATAAGAAAGATTCTGCTTCCGTTAAAAATTACCCGAACAGGATATGTTGATGGCAACGGAAGCGATGTAATATTTGTCCACGTTGCGCCATCGTCCGTTGATTTAGACAAACGTTCTGTATTTGCAGTGTATGCGCCGAATAATATGGATTCATTTCCCCATATATACGGACTGGAAACCGTTGTAAATTTTTTCTTAACCGTCCAGCTAACGCCTTCATCCGTTGAAACATATACAGAATCTCCATGCAGAAATAATTTATTTCCGGCGCGAAACAATGAATAGAATTTTGAAGTTGCTTTGGAAAGATTCCACGATGTTCCTCCATTTGTTGAACGATACACAGCAAAACCATTTCCGATTAAAATTGTATTCTGTGTTGCAACAATATTATTTAAATCCATCGGCGTTGTTACAACGCTCCAACTTCCGCCATCATTAACAGAGCGATACAGTTTCGGCGTATCCGTTCCGTGCTGTCCATGATAAATAAAGACTGTATCATTTTTACACGCAATACTTCTAACTACGCCGTTCGTACTTTGATACACTGGCAATCCTGTATTGATCGCAGTCCACGTTTCACCTTGATCCGTTGATTTGAACATTCCGAATCCATTATTTGAACGATTATCTTTTGTTCCTGCATAGATTGTTCCATTGGCAGAAACTCCGAGCGATAAAACCTGTACCTCCGACGGTCCGGTTTGCAACCACTGTGCAGAAAGAATCGCCGAAAAAGTGGATAGAACTATTATTGTGCTAATCAATGATTTCATACAATCTCCCTCCCTGATTGTTTTATTGTAAATTCCAAATTGCAGAATATCCTAACTCTTTTTCTTTCGCTTCTTGTTCTTTCATCGCTTTTTTCATTGCCGAAATAAGATCATCTTTGCGAATAATTTTATTCAATGCGTTAATATCTTTAAACTCCGATTCATTGAACGGAACGCCTTTCGCATCGTGAATAACGCCTTGCGCATACACAGTCGGTCCGGCAATGTAACCGTTCGGTTTTCCGATGATGTAATATGCCATACGCGGCGCAAGTGTAATTTCAGACCGATCGGTTGGAAGCGAAAGATCTAGCGTCAGATAAATCAATCCATCAACATCAAGTTCGCGCATAAGCCGCGCCGATGCTTTATCGGATGCAAATGTTGTAGAAATGGATTTTACAATGCTTCCAAGCGACGTTGGCAGTAAACTTTTTGTTCCTTTGTAGCTTCGCGAAATTTCTACTTTTGAATATTCATCTTTTATCTCTTCTAATTCTTTATACTGAGGCGCGGCAACAACTTGATCAATTGGAATTACAGAAATTCCGTTTTCTTTCATCACATCCACAATGTCTTTGTAGAGATTATCAAGAACACGATCCCAGAATTCGACCGGGACTTTGGGAAATTGCCAAGTTCGTGTTGTCGTAGTAGTCGTTGTCGTATTTCCAGCGGTTGATGTGGATGTAGAAGTTTGCGATTGATACAAAGTTCCGCGAATAGAAAGCGATGTAATAGCAAATTTTTTTCCTTTTGAAAGCGGCTTTCCCGTAAACGCATTCGGTTTATTTGCAGAATATGTCATTTCTCCGTTTGCACTTGTTGACGTTCCTTCAATGCTGAATCCCGGAACTGTGGAAACTTCGCCGGAAACAGTTACCGGCATCCAACTCCATCCCATAGAAACATTTTGCGATGCGCCGACACCGG
>CAYXEE010000375.1:0-2913 GCA_964463935.1 uncultured Chitinophagaceae bacterium
TGACCTTACAAACTTAAGCGTGCCTCGCTCAGCATGACCATCTGCGTAACTTCAGTTATTAACTCATGTTACGCAACTGTATTCCTGAATAGCTCCGACCTTCAGGTTGGAGTACAGTATAAAAACAAAAATAGTTGGACTTTAGTCTCCAAAGCAATGAGAATGCAGGTCTAAAGCCCGTTTACTTTGTGATATTTTTTCTACGACCTAAAGGTCGTGGCTAATTATTTACTCAATGCGTGGCATCAGGTATTAATGAAACATAGCGTGATTTTTTCCGTAAATGCAATCGGTATTTTGTCATTACTTAAACCCACATTTTTACAATTTCAAAGGAGATTTATGAAAAAGCTCCATTCCTATTTTCTGCTGGCATTTATCTTCAGCGGAATTCTTTCAGCGCAAACAAAAAATTTGGCGACTGATATAAATATACCGTTTGAGAAATTTACACTTGATAACGGATTAACGGTTCTTGTTCATGAAGATCGTAAAGCTCCGATTGTTGCTGTGAATGTTTGGTATCACGTAGGCTCTAAAAATGAAAAGCCGGGCAAAAGCGGCTTTGCACATTTATTTGAGCATTTAATGTTTAACGGAAGTGAAAATTTTAATGATGATTATTTCAAAGCAATGGAACGAATCGGCGCAACCGATTTAAATGGAACAACAAACGAAGATAGAACGAATTATTTTCAAAATGTTCCGAAGAATGCACTTGATATTGCTTTGTGGATGGAATCCGATAGAATGGGACATTTACAGGGCGCTATTACGCAAGCAAAATTAGATGAGCAGCGCGGCGTTGTTCAAAACGAAAAGCGCCAAGGTGAAAATGAACCGTACGCAGTTGCCGAAGAACTTTCTACTAAAGCAACGTGGCCCGCCGGACATCCGTATTCGTGGACTGTTATCGGTTCAATGGAAGATTTAAATGCGGCTTCGCTTGATGATGTAAAGGAATGGTTTAAAACATATTATGGCGCGGCAAACGCCGTTGTTGTAATTGCCGGCGATATTGATTTAAAAACTGCAAAAGAAAAAATGCAAAAATATTTCGGCGATGTTCCAGCCGGACCTCCGGTTGCTAAGTATGATGAATTTATTGCAAACCGTACGGGAAAAATCCGGCAAAAAGCAGAAGACAGAGTTCCGCAAGCAAGAATCTACAAAGTGTGGAATGTTCCGCGCTGGGCAAATGATGAAAATGTTTATTTTGATTTACTCACAAATATTCTTTCAACAGGAAAAACTTCCCGATTTTACAAACGTCTCGTCTATGACGAAAAAATTGCGACACAAGTTTTTGCCTCAATGGATAGCAGAGAAATTGCAAGTCAATTTTATATTATGGGAAATGCAAAACCGGGAATTCCGCTTGCAAAAGTTGAAAAGGCAATTGATGAAGAACTGCAAAAAATTATTGAAAAGGGAATTACAGAACAAGAATTACAACGTGCAAAAACTCAGCGGATTGCGCAATTTGTTCGCGGAATTGAACGTATTGGCGGCTTTGGCGGAAAATCTGATATTCTTGCGCAGGCAGAAGTTTTTGCAGGCGATGCACATTATTACAAAACCCGTCTTAGTATTTTGCAAAATGCAACGGTTCAAAATATAAATGAAGCCGCAAAAAAATGGTTGAGCGATGGAGAATATGTTTTGGAAATTTATCCGTTTCCAGAGTTGAAAAGCGAGCCGACAGATTCAACGGTTCGTAAAAATTTGCCAAAAACCGCAGATCAAACGGATGTGCAGTTTCCAAAATTACAGAGGGCAGTTCTTTCAAACGGATTAAAAATTATTCTTGCTGAAAGACAATCGGTACCGGTTGTAAATTTTAACCTTATGTTTGATGCCGGCTATGCCGCCGATCAGTTTGCTCTTCCCGGTACAGCAAATCTTGCAATGGATATGATGGATGAAGGTACAAAAACTAAAACATCATTGGAAATTAGCGAGGAACTTTCAAATCTCGGCGCAACAATGGGAACGGGATCGAATCTTGATATGTCGAGCGTTTCGCTTTCCGCATTAAAATCAAATATTGATGCTTCGCTGAATATTTTTGCCGATGTAGTTTTAAATCCGTCATTCCCAGAAACAGATTTTAAGCGTTTGCAACAGCAAACTTTGGCAGGAATTAAAAATGAAAAAAGCTCGCCGCAAACAATGGCATTTCGCGTAATGCCGAAAGTTCTCTATGGAAAAGAGCATGCGTACGGAAATCCGTTAACCGGTTCCGGAACGGAAGAATCGGTTTCTAAAATAAGCCGCGATGATTTAACAAAATTTTACAAAACATGGATAAAACCGAACAACGCAACTCTAATTGTTGTAGGCGCGACAACAATGAATGAGTTGAAACCGAAACTTGAAAAGCTTTTTAAGGATTGGAAATCAGGAGAAGTACCGAAGAAAAATATTTCCAATGTTTCTTTAAGCGAAAAACCTGTTGTGTACATTATTGATAAGCCGGGCGCATTACAATCAAATATTTTTGCCGGACATGTTTCTGTTCCCAAAGCAAATCCTGATGAATTTGCAATTACAACAATGAACGAAATTCTCGGCGGCGCATTTACTTCACGCGTTAATATGAATTTGCGTGAAGATAAACATTGGTCGTATGGTGCGTTTACTTTATTCTTATCCGCAAAAGGTCAGCGCCCGTTTTTAGCAATTGCTCCTGTGCAGACGGATAAAACAAAAGAATCTATGCTTGAATTGAAAAAAGAATTAAGCGCAATAACTTCCGAGAAACCTGTAACCAAAGAAGAATTTGAAAAAGTTCAAAAGAATGCTATTCTTCGTCTTGGCGGAAGATGGGAAACTAATAACGCAGTAATGAGTTCAGTTGGAGAAATCGTTCGTTTCGGAT
This sequence comes from uncultured Chitinophagaceae bacterium, assembly GCA_964463935.1. Lineage (GTDB taxonomy): Bacteria > Bacteroidota > Ignavibacteria > UBA10030 > UBA8401 > JACFMZ01. The sequence goes on from CAYXEE010000375.1 coordinate 2,882, forward strand.
TTGATGATAATTATTGGACAACGTATGCAAAA
>CAYXEE010000376.1:0-696 GCA_964463935.1 uncultured Chitinophagaceae bacterium
GCTGTCTCTTCCGATGCTTTCTTTGCTAAAGAAAAATTTTCCTGCTTCGGAAATTACAGTCATGGTGAGAAGTTACACAAAAGAACTTGTTGAGCGGAATCCCGATGTGGATGAAGTGATTCTCTGGGACGATAAGAAAAACTGGCGGGAGTATGTTCTTTTACTACGAGAAAAAAAATTTGATATTGCAATTCTTCCGCATCCGCGATTTGAGTTGGCGGTAATTCTTTTTTTTGCAGGAATTACGTTTCGCGTAGGCACCGGATACCGCTGGTATTCGTTTCTGTTTAACAAAAAATTGTATGAGCATCGCAAAGATGCAAAACGGCATGAAGCGGAATATAATCTAAACTTGCTGCGCGCAATCGGTATTGAAAACAATGAACCGTTGAAATTTACATTTTCAGTTTCCGACAAAGCAAAATTAACTGTAGAACGAGAATTGCAAAAAAATGAAATAGCAGCGCGCGATTTTTGCGTACTTCATCCCGGAAGCGGCGGTTCAGCGCGCGATTGGAGTTTGGAAAATTTTGCTTTGCTGGCAAATGCGATTTACGAAAGATTTGGTTTGCATATTATTGTTACCGGCGGAAGCAATGAAGCGGCATTAGTTCATACCGTTGTAAAAAATATAAAAGTACCGGTGACGCAATTTGTTGGAACATTTAATCTTGAAGAACTTGCTGAACTTTATTT
>CAYXEE010000376.1:723-2898 GCA_964463935.1 uncultured Chitinophagaceae bacterium
CCGCTGCATATTGCGGCAATGATGGGGACGCCTGTTGTTGCGTTTTATCCGCCGATTGTTCAATGCAGTCCGACTCGATGGGGACCATATACGAACAACAAAAAAATTTTTGTTGCAGATAATAAACAATGTACGTTATGCAACGGCGGGGCGTGTCAATCAAATGTTTGTATGGAACAAATTACTGTAGAACAAGTTTTAGACGGCGTAAAAGAATTAGTCAATGAGCAATAAACGTTTTATCCTTTCATTATTTTTTTGTGTAATTTTTACTGCTGTATTGTTCGGACAAAAAGCAGAAAATCAGCGAGTATTTCGAGTCGGCGAAAAATTACTGTTTGATGTGAATTATGGAATCATCACCGCCGGTTATGCTGAAATGAGTATTCCGCAGTTAGAAACTGTTGAAGGGAATGTTTGCTATAAAGTGCAGTTTATAGTTCGTTCTACGCCGACGTTTGATTTCTTTTTTGAAGTACGCGATCGGTATGAAACATATCTTGATACCGCCGGGATTTTTCCGTGGAGATTTGAACAGCATATAAAGGAAGGGAAATACAAACGGGATTACAGCGCAATTTTCGATCATAAAAATAAAGCTGCAAGAACGGATGAAGGAACATTTGAAATTCCTCTTTACGTTCACGATATAATGTCGGCATTTTATTATGCGCGAACATTGGATTTTACCAATGCAAAACCGGGCGGCAGATACAAATTGCTGAATTTTTACAAAGGGAAAATCAATCCGTTGGAAATAAAATTTATTGGAAAACAAAAAGTAAAAGTGAAAGCAGGAACGTTTAACACTTTTATTATTGAGCCGCTGGTGAAAGAAGGGGGCTTGTTTAAAAGCGAAGGAAGAATACTTATCTGGCTTTCCGATGATGAAATAAAAATTCCTGTAAAAGTGAGCACCAAAGTAGTTATTGGTTCCATTGATGCGGAACTAAAAGAGTATTCTGGTTTAAATGGAACATTATTATCAAAAATACCATGAGCGAACAAAAAGAACAATCAACTGTTATCGAATCGGAATACCTGCCTGTAACAACGCGATATTCGCCGCTGGCGTTTGCGCTTATTAGTCTGGTTCTTGTTTTTATTTCATATCAGCTTGTTGGCGGCGGCATTGCGTATCTTATTGCGGGAAAATCGGAATCAAACGTTACGCTGTTTCGTATTGTAATGATGGCGGCGCAGTTTGTATTTTTATTGATTCCGACATTGTGGCTAATGAAGCGTCAGCATGGAAAAATTTCCGAAGCGATTTCATTTCGCATTCCGACATTGAAAGAAATTATTTTTGCGGTTCTCGGTTTAATTGCCCTGCTTCAATTGCTGGATGGATATTTATATTTTCAGAATATGATTCCAATTCCTGAAGAATTAGTTCCATGGGTTGATTTGTTGAAAAAAACAATTGAAGATGCGTATAAAGTTCTTGTGCAGGCAAATTCAATTCCCGAAATGTTTTTTGTTGTTGCAGTCGTTTCTTTTACGCCGGCAATTTGCGAAGAAATTCTTTTTCGCGGACTTGTGCAAAAAAATATTTCCTTAGCAAAAAATTCTGTCGTCGGCTTTATTGTTACAGGAACAATTTTCGGTTTGTATCATTTTAATCCGTTCCTTGTTCTGCCGCTGATTATGATAGGAATCTATTTAAGTTTTTTGCAATATCGCGCGCAATCAATTGTGCTTCCAATGATTATTCACTTTGTTAATAACACGATTTCTGTAGTAGCGGTATTTTATTCCGGTTACCAAAGTTCAAATGAAATGACGCTGTTAGGAGCAATGGATACGACTCCGCTCTCTTCAGTTCTCGGATTGATTGTTCTTTCAGGAATTATTTTTGCCGCAGCGATGTGGTTTTTTATTAACGTAACAGAACAAAATATTCAGAAGATTAAAGCATGAGTAACAATTCACAATTTAGTAAAGCGGGCTGGACGCGGACGTTATTTGAAATGGATTTGATTATTTCAAATTTGCGCTCTCATGGAATTGATGCTCATCGAATTGATAATGACGCTATAGAAAATGAGGGCGATAATTATTTTGAACTTTTTGTACGCAATGAGCATATTGAGCAAGCAGCAGCAATTATTAAGGAATTAGATATTCTGGATTTTATAGAAATAAAGCAAGATTAATGCAATATTTCAATGAAAC
>CAYXEE010000377.1:0-2877 GCA_964463935.1 uncultured Chitinophagaceae bacterium
TCGTTTGTATGAATTTTCATTTCAACATACGGCAAACGTAAATTTGTATATTCTTGCAATGGCGATAATTGCCGATCTGTGTTTTTACGGCAGCGTGATTTTTGTATTTTCTCTTTGTTATTTTTTATTAGAAAAATTTTCTCCTGTCATTGCGCTTCGTCTTCATCTCTTTTTCATGCTTGTAATCGTTTTACTATCCGGCGGAACGACGCAGTATTTTGTTACAACAAATGTTCCGCTCGGCGTTGATGTTTTTGGTTATTCTCTGCGCGATATGTATGAAACTGTTTCCGCCCAAGGAATTTCGCCGGTTGCAATTGTATCATTGTTGCTGCTTGCGGCAACTGTTTTCTTTTTGCCGAAGCTGACTGAAAAATTTCCTGCGCCGAAATTTTTAGTTTTTCTGTTTTACGGAGTTGTTCTCTGTACATTTTCTTTGCAATTGTTTTTTGAAATTACGCCGGAACAATTTAAGAATGAAGGCGAATATTTTTTTGCAGAAAATAAGCCGCGCTACATTCTCAATAAAACGGCGGAATATGCAGTTCGGAAAATTAACAATAATTCTCTCCCGCTCGCTTCGGAATATCCGCTTCTTCATTCTGCAGAATATCGCGATGTGCTTGGTCCGTTCCTGCAATTAAATGCAAAAAAGCCGAATATTGTTTTCATTATTGTTGAAGGACTTGGCGGCGCATTTGTTACAGACGGCGCGTATTCCGGTTGTACGCCGTTTTTTGATTCTCTTGCGCGGCAAAGTTTGTATTGGAAAAATTTTCTCAGCGCCACCGGCAGAACATTCGGCGTACTGCCGGGAATTTTCGGCTCGCTTCCATTCGGCGAAAAAGGATTTATGGAAATGGAAAATTCTATGCCCGCCCATCTCTCGCTGATTCAATTACTAAGAGAAAACGGATATGCAACAACGTATTTTTACGGCGGCAACAGCAATTTTGATAAACAGCGATTGTTTCTCGAACGTCAGCAAATCGGTTCTATAATAGATGAACGCAGTTTTGATGAACGGTTTACAAAAACAGAAGCAGATGCGGGAGGTTTTTCGTGGGGATATGCGGACAACGATCTGTTTCAATTTTCGCTGGAATATATTCAGAAGCAGAATGTTCAGCCGCGGTTAGATATTTATATGACGCTTAGTACGCACGAGCCGTTTCTTCCGCCGGAGAGAGAAAAATATTTTCAACTCTTCCGCGCAAAACTTTCTCGTATGAATCTTTCTGAAGAACGAAAAGAACAATACAAACGTTACAATGCAGTCTTTGCAAGTCTATTATATTTTGACGGCGCATTGCGGTATTTTATCGGTGAATATTCCAAGCGGGAGGATTTTTCCAATACAATTTTTGTTATTACCGGAGATCATAGAATTATTCCCGTACCGCACGGAACAAAAATTGACCGTTTTCACGTTCCGTTAGTTTTATTCTCTCCGATGGTGAAAACGCCAAAAACATTTCTTTCAATATCATCGCATTTTGATATTACGCCGAGCATCCTTTCGTTATTGAAACAAAATTATGAAACGAATTTTCCGCAACAAGTTCATTGGCTTGGAAACGGAATAGATACCGCTCAAGAATTTAGAAATATCCATTCGCTTCCGTTTATGCGCGTGAAAAATGAATTGGCGGATTATGTAAGCGGAAAATATTTTTTATCCGGCGAACAGTTGTTTGAAATTCTCCCTTCAATGGAACTTCAACCGATAAATGATGAAAAAATACAAAATGATGTACAGAAAAAATTGGAAGAATTTCGAGCAGTCAATGCGTATGTAACTTCAAAAAATAAAATTTATCCGTACGTATCGCATCGCGCGAAAATACAGCGGCAGAACAGCGATGATTCTCTCTTTGCGCCGATTGCCGCGCAGAATTTAAATACCGATCAACTCTACGAACTTGCGCGGCAAAAGGCATATTCCGGCGATTTTATTCTGCCAAAAATTATATGCAGGAAATTGTTAGAGATTGACGCAAACTATCACGATGTAAGAACGCTTCTCGGCAGAATTTATTCGTGGGAGCATAATTACGATGCGGCTGTAGAAACATTTCAAGTAATTATACGCCGCGCGCCGAATTATCCCGATGCGTATGCGGCGTTAGCGCAAGTTGAGTATTGGCTGAGCAATATTGACGGCGCGCTTCTGCATATTGAAAAAGCGCGTCTGCTTTCCCCTTACTCGGCGGAGTATGAAGCGCTGTATGCAAAAATTTTATTCGCGGCAGATAAAAACAAGCAAGCGCTGAAGATTGTAAACAGCGTTGTGAAAAAAAATCCGCAAATGACGGAAGCGGCAGAAATTAAAAAAAGAATTTTAGAAGCGAGCGCACAATGAATAAAAAAATAATATTTCTTACAATGTTCAGTCTTACGCTGACAGTTCTTTATTCTCAAGATACGCTTCAAACCAAAAGCTCCGATGAATTGTTTTCGCTTGCGCGCATATTGGCATTTAACGGCAAACGCGCCGAAGCGCAGGAATTGCTCAATCTTGCGTTAACGAAAAGCCCGAATTATACCGATATTCGGATTTTTCTCGGCAAAGTTTATTCGTGGGATGGAATGAGAGCGGAAGCGCGCGAACATTTTAAATTAGCGCTGGCATCCAAACCGGATTATGTTGAAGCATTAAACGCCGCAATTGATAATGAACTGTGGGATGAAAAACCGTTTAACGTGCTTACACTGTGCAATCAAGCGTTAAAATATTTTCCGAATAACGAAGATTTCTTGGTAAAAAAAGCGCGCGCGTTGAAAAATCTTGATAGAGAAGAAGAAGCGTTGTACGTTATTGCCCGGCTGGAAGAAATTAACCGCGCAAATGCAAACATTAATGAACTGCGCGAAGCG
>CAYXEE010000378.1:0-2858 GCA_964463935.1 uncultured Chitinophagaceae bacterium
TTCGTGTCTCGGTTCTGCGCCTGAACGCGGCGTGAATGCAGTGTACAAAATGGCGCCGATTGTTCAAGACATTGAAAAATTGAATGAACGACTTGGCGGCGAACCATTCCTTGGTAAAGGAACTGTAACAATTGCAGAATTCCGTTCAACTTCGCCGTCGCTTTGTGCGGTTGCTGATTCTGCAACAATACATTTAGATAGACGACTTGCTGCAACTGATACGCTGGAATCTGCGGTGAAAGAAATTCAAGAACTGCCAAGCGTGAAGGCGGCAGGCGCAGAAGTTGTTGTGCTTGATTATGCCGTTCCAAGTTGGAAAGGTTTAACATATCCCACAAAAAAATATTTCCCGACATGGCTCCTGCCGGAAAATCATCCTGTGCTTAACAGCGGAGTAAAAACTTTTGAGGGATTGTTTAATGAAAAACCGCAAATGAGCCGCTGGGTATTTTCAACAAACGGCGTTGCGGTGATGGGAATGCACGGAATTCCGTGTATCGGTTTCGGTCCCGGAAATGAAATTTACGCGCATATGGCAACAGAACATATTCCTGTTGAACATTTGGTAAAAGCGTCTGCGTGGTATGCAGCATTTCCAAAAACATATTTAGCGGAAGTTAAAAAATGATAAACGCAGATTATGCAGAAAGAATAGAGTGAATATATTTTTGTGTATTGAAATCTGAGCATGAAAATTTTTGCAATTATTTTATCCGCCGGTTCTTCGCATCGCATGGGTTCGCCCAAAGCGCTGTTGAAAATCGGCGGAAAAACTTTTCTTCAGCACATTATAGAAAGCGTTGATGGAGAAGAAATTCATCATACGATTGTTGTGCTTGGTTTCGGCGCCGAGGAAATTCAAAAAGCTCTTTCGGGTTTTAACGGAACTTTTGTTGTTAATAACGAATGGAGCAAAGGTCAGTTGACTTCTATTATTGCAGGAGTTCGCGCCGCCGAACAATTAAACAGCGATGCTGTAATAATTTGTCCGGTTGACCATCCGAAAATTTCATCCAAACTGATAAAAGAAATTATTAACGCATTTTACTTTTCAGAAAAAAATATCATTATTCCCGCATATCAAGGAAAGCGAGGACATCCGGTTCTTATCGCAAAAAAATTGTTTCCGAAAATCTATGCTGCTCCGCTTGAAATCGGTTTGCGTTCAGTAGTTCATACTAATAAAAACGATTTGTTTGAAGTTCCGACCGATGAAGAAGGAATACTTTTAAATATTGACACACAGGAAGAGTATCAAAAGTACATAATTCACCGCGGATAACGCAGAAGAAACACAGATATTCACGGATTATACTATGGAAAAACTTAATTGCATCATTAACGCTTCTACCGTTTCAACGTCCGCAAATTTGAACGGAGTCGTTCTTGATTTTCTTCGTCTGCAAGAACATTTGACGGGAACGAAAGAAGGATGCCGCGAAGGAGACTGCGGCGCATGCACCATCCTTGTCGGCGAACTGCGCGGCGATGAAGTTGTCTATCGCTCCGTAAATTCCTGCTTAATGCCGCTTGCCGATGCCAACGGAAAACATATTGTTACTATTGAAGGCATCAATCAGCCGCAAGAATTAAATCCGATTCAACAGGCATTTGTTGATGAAGGGGGAACGCAATGCGGTTTTTGCACGCCGGGATTTATCATGTCGCTTTCGGGATTCTGTCTGAATAACAAAAATATTTCGACCGAACAGGCGATAAGCGCAGTTGATGGAAACATCTGCCGATGCACAGGTCATCCGCCGATTAAAAATGCGATTCGCCATTTTGTTGAAAACGCAAAGAATAATTTTTCGTCGTCAGTTATTCCAGAATATTTTAAAACAATTCCAGCACGGCTGAAAGAGATTTTGCAGAAAATTTCTATGAATGGAATGCACGGCGAATATTCCGTTCTTGTTTCCGGCGGTACGGATCTATATGTGCAAAAAGTATTTTCCATGCAGTTTGAAACAATTAACACAATTTCAACGCTGAAGAAAAAAGAAACTATCAGCGAAAACGATGCGCAGATAATTATTCCTGCGGAAACGACAGTTGAGGAATTTCGTCTTTCTTCAGTTGTTGAAAAATATTTTCCAAGTTTAAAAACAGAACTGGAACTTTTTGGTTCTACGCCGATTCGCAACCGCGCAACAATTTCCGGCAATATTGTGAACGCATCGCCGATTGGCGATATGACAAATATCTTGCTTGCATTAAATGCAGAACTTTATTTAAGAGACGGAAGCGAAACACGAAATCTTCCGCTCAGAAAATTTTATCGCGGCTATAAACAACTTGATAAAAAGAAATCAGAACTGATTGAACAAATAAGTATTGCAAAACCAAATCAGCGCACAAAATTCAGTTACGAAAAAGTTTCGCGCAGAAAATATCTTGATATTGCGAGCGTCAATTCCACAATGGTTTTTGATTTGCACGATGAACTATTCAGCAATGTGGGAATTTCTGCGGGAGGAGTTGGACCGACACCTTTATTCCTTGCGAAAACTTCGGAATTTCTGAATGGAAAAGAGATGAGCGAAACTGTTTTCCAAGAAATGCTGACAATCGCGCAGTCGGAAATCAGTCCCATCAGTGATGCGCGCGGAAGCGCAGAATATAAACGATTATTGCTGCGCCAGCTTCTTGTTGCACATTGGTTGAAGCATTTTCCACGTTTAGTTACAAAGAATTTATTCAGGATAAGCTAAAATTATATGAAAAAAATCACAATCACCGATTGGGGTTTTTATTCGCCGCGACCTTTAGGTCGTGGATTCATAAAAGAAAAAAATATTGACTTTAGCCGCATTGTTATTTTAATCTTTGGCTAAAGCCCATCTATAGTGATAAAA
>CAYXEE010000379.1:0-1403 GCA_964463935.1 uncultured Chitinophagaceae bacterium
TAAATGCGTTTTTGGATGCTGTAGAAAAAAATATAGCATGGGATTCTTTAAGCGTTGTGTTGTTTGATGATACGCAGGAAAAATGGAGCATTGCGGCGGTCCGCGTACGTGGAAATTTTCCGTTTGTGGCTGCCAAGCAGTTAGTTGATGCGGAAAAAAGCGTAGTTGGAAATGTGCTGCGGACTTCAACGTATTTTATTGCAAATGATTCATCAAAAAATAGTTTTCCAGTTTTTTATGAATCCGAGCCGAAATCTGAATTGTTGATAAACGGCTCGCTCGCGGTTCTTCCGTTTATTTCGGGAACAAAAAATTTCGGAGCGGTTGTTGCAACGGCGCATAATACAAATTCTTATTCCAGACGCGAAATTGCATGCGTTGAGCATCTTGCATCAATTGCCGCTTCATTTTTAGAAGCTGCTGAATTGAACACAATTATTGCAGAGCATGTAATGATTGACGAACAGTCCGGCGCGTTAACAAAAAAACATTTTCTTCTTCGTTTAAGCGAAGAGTTAAGCCGTGCGAATGATAAAGGGGAAGATTTATCGCTGCTGCTTGTTTCAATTTCAAATCTGCAGGATATTGAGCAGCGATACGGCGCAGAAGGAAAAAGTTCTGCATTACAAAGCGTAGCGAATCTTTTACGCGCAAACGTTCGCCCGTATGATGTTGTAGGAAGATTTGACGCGGCAACATTCGGCGTAGTTGTTAACGACACAACGGCGAGCGACACATTTTTGTGGGCGGAAAAACTCCGCTCAGCAATAGTTTCACATATAATTACTGCAGCGAAAAAAACCTTCTCTGTTGCAGTAACAATCGGTATCAGCGGCGCGGGAAAAGATGCTGCACCTGAAGAGCTGGTAAAAAACGCTTCATATATTCTTGAGCAGGCAAAAAAAGCAGGCGGGAATATTGTGCGTGTATTTTAAGAGAAATAGAAAAACAAAAACATAACTATAGGAGTTACAAATGGCAAAACAACAAGACTTTGCAAAAAAAGCAGATAAAGCAACGCGCGAAGCCGCAAATAAATGTCCGAAATGCGGACAGCCGAGAGTTTCGGCGCTGTACGTAAATTCAGTAAAAACAGAAACCGGCACATACCGTTTCAACCGCACAATGGCGCAAGTATGTAAATGCAACGAAAAAGAAATTTACGGTTTATAGTATTTTGCGGGCAGGTTTATTCCGCTTAAAAATTTGTGAATACGAAAAATAAAAAAGCAGTATGCGTAGTTCTGGACGGCGTTGGTATCGGCGCCGCGCCTGATGCTCATGCCGGGCGGCTTTTTCTACAAGCTGAAGACCGATCTGCCGCTCGGGGCGATACCCGGCGAATCGCGGACGGTGTTCCGGATCTTCTCGCCCCGGGCGCGGACGGTGACACTGCGCGTCTG
>CAYXEE010000379.1:1413-2855 GCA_964463935.1 uncultured Chitinophagaceae bacterium
AATACAGCGCGCGTAACCGGCGGTCTGCATTTGCCGAATCTTTCCCGGTTAGGTCTTGGAAATATTTTTGATATTCCTGGAGTTCCAAAAAATGAAAATCCCGCCGCGTCATTTGGAAAGATGCAGGAAGTTTCTAAAGGAAAAGACAGCACCACGGGACATTGGGAAATAAGCGGAATAATTTTGGAAAAAGATTTTCCTTATTACCCGAACGGGTTTCCGGAATCGGTAATTGAAAAATTTAAAACCATAACCGGTTGCAGAGGAGTTCTTGGAAATAAAGTTGCTTCCGGCACCGCAATTATTGATGAACTCGGCGATGAACATGTTCGAACCGGATTTCCAATTTTATACACTTCGGCAGATTCTGTGTTTCAAATTGCGGCGCATGAAGAAATAATTCCGCTGGAACGTTTGTATGAAATCTGCGAATTGGCGCGTCATCAAATTATGATTGAAGAACATGCTGTCGGCAGAGTAATTGCTCGACCGTTTATCGGTTCAAGTAAAAATTACAAACGTACTACGAACCGCAGAGATTTTTCGCTTTTTCCGCCGAAAACAACGGCGCTTGATTTGTTGTATGAAAATAATATTCCGACAATTTCTATCGGCAAGATTGACGATTTGTTTGCCGGAAAAAGTTTGAGTGTTAAAATTCATACAAAATCCAATGCGGAAGGAATTGAGCAGACGATTGAACAGGCAAAACAAAATTCCAACGGATTTATTTTTACTAATCTTGTGGATTTTGATCAGGCATACGGTCATCGTCAAGACCCGAAAGGTATGAAAGAAGCGCTGGAATATTTCGACGCTCAGCTTCCGCGAATTTTGGAAACAATCGGCGATGAAGATGCGTTGTTTATTACCGCAGACCACGGCAACGATCCAACGGATAATAGTACCGATCATTCCCGTGAATATGTTCCGATGTTAATTTTTTCGCGCAAGAAAAAAATCGGCGAAAATATTGGAACCAGAAACACGTTTGCTGATCTTGGAAAAACAATTGCGGATTTCTTCGGCGTTGAACATTCTATGCTCGACGGAAAAAGTTTTCTGAATCTTGTTTCGTAATGGAGAAGAAGAAACACAATATTCAGTTTGAAGCAATTGTCGGCAAAAATGAAACAATATCATTTTCTAAATCTGTTTCTGAATTGAAGCTACAAGCGGGAAGCAGCGTTACTGTAAAAATTATCTGCGGTACGCTTTCTAAACAACTTTCATCAATCGGCGTATCGGAAGAAGAAATTGAAATAATTGGAAATACGCAGTTGGAAGAACGGGAAAATGTTGTTCGATTTCTTTCGTCTCAAGGAAAAATGAAAAACAACGGCGCATTTGTAAAACGTGCAATGTTGATAAAATAATGATTATTAACGGAAGTTACGCAAAATAAAAAAATGCTTCGACTCGGCACAAAAAATTAAGGTCAT
>CAYXEE010000380.1:0-2836 GCA_964463935.1 uncultured Chitinophagaceae bacterium
CAATGAATTACATCATGGTTTTTCTTTTCCGTTCTAAAGAGATGATGTTCGGTGATCAAATCAATCGTGATGTGATTTTCAAACACTGAAATATTGGGATGTGCGGAAACTTTAGCCAGCAAAGCTCGTTCAATTTCTTTTCCTGTTAAATCTGCAGAATGAACAATTCTATTTCTGGAATGTCCCCCCTCTTTTCCTAAATCTAATTCGCTCCCTTTTTTTGTAAACTGCACACCAATTTCAATCAATTCATTTATTCTTGTAGGACCTTCTTTGACAACGTGCTCAACAGTTTCTTGTTTACATAGAAACGCGCCGGCTTTCATTGTATCGTTAATATGTTCAACAAATGAATCTGTTGAAGACATAACAGAAGCAATTCCGCCTTGCGCATAATTTGTGTTCGATTCAGCAGTCTCTTTTTTTGTTACTATTGCAACAGTCCCAAATTCAGCAACTTTCAAAGCAAATGAAAGACCAGCGATTCCGCTGCCAATGACTAAAAAATCAGTTTGTATTCGCATAATACAAGAATATACTAAAAAGAAAATAAAAAAAGGCGTCCTGATTTTCTCAAGACGCCTTGAACAAAATGTAACTTACAGCTTAGAAGTAAATGTGAACTGTTGCACCTGCTGCACCAAATCCAAGAAGTTGTGTTGAACTTCCGTTCTTTGTTGTAACAGTTGTGGAGCCAGTAGTAACTTCAGTATCTTTTTTAGAAGTAAGACTAAATAAATTTAAGTTATATTCACCAGAAATGCTGAGTTCAGGGTAAATAAAGAATTCTGCACCAGCAATGCCCATAAGACCAAAAGTTGTTCCAGCCGGCGAAACATTTTTTGTTTCTGTCTGCACGCCTGCAGTTGTGTTAACTACTGACTTTGAACTATTTGAACTCATAGAAATTTGTAATCCGCCGCCAACATATGTACGAACGCGACCAGAAGTTTTCAAATACATTAAATAATCTCCGCCAAGTCCTAAAGCAAACGAGGAAGACTCACCATCTTTTCCTGTTTGACCTGCTGCCGGATTTGCCGGTGTTGTTGAACTGGAAGAAGCTACTTGTAAACCGACTCTAACTGCTGCATCGCCTGAAAGAAAATATGTACCGCTAATGCCTCCAGAAATACCAGCTGCGCCAAGACCAAAATTACCAAGACCGCCAAATGTAAAGTTAATTGACTCATCTCCAGCACCCAACGATTTCATTTGAAAATCTTGAGCAGATACTGCGCTAAACAACATTACAACTGCTACTAGGACTGCAAAAATCTGTTTCATAGAATATCTCCTAATGTTTGTTAATAAATATGTTAATTGAAGGCACTGCAAATATAAATTTGATTTTCTCGAATGTCAAGTATCTGTTAAAGACTTTTAATGTCATCAGTGAACTACATGTTTAATTGTTTCTAGCAATAATTCAAATTCTGTTTTCTCTGCAATAAGCGGCGGTAAAATTCTAATTACAGTGTTAGCGGTAGAATTTACTAAAACTCCGTTGTGAAGTATTTTTTCAACATATTGTGCGCTTTCTTCTTTTAGATCAATTCCAATCATATAACCATAACTACGAATCTCTTTTATGAGCGGATTTTGTAAAGCCGACAATTCATTTTTAAACCATTCAGAATTTTTTTGCAAACCATACATAAGGTTTTTTTCAACAATCGTATCAATAACTGCGATACCGGCAGCGCACGAAACCGGATTACCTCCAAATGTTGTGCCGTGGACTCCATAACTCCATACATTTTCAACTTTTGCTGAACCAAGAATTGCCCCGAGCGGAAGCCCGCCGCCGATGGGTTTTGCAATAGTAACAATATCAGGCGTTAAGCCAAAATGCTCATAACCAAAAAATTTTCCTGTCCTGTAGATGCCGGATTGAATTTCATCGGCAACAATTAAGAATCCGAATTGCTCGCGCAGTGCTTGCAGAGCATCAACAAATTCTTTGGTAACACCGACAATTCCACCTTCTCCTTGAATACATTCAAGAAACACAGCGGCGGTTTCATTGTTAATTTTCGATTTCAAATCGCTCACATTATTAAATTCAATACTCCCGAAATTCGGTAAAAAAGGATCGTACCCTTCGCGATATTTTTCTTTATCCATTAGTGAAAGAGCACCCATCGTTCTGCCGCTAAATCCGTTCGTCATCCCGAAAATCGTCTTTTTGGAATTTTCTTTTCCCCATTTGCGAACTAATTTAATTGCGCCTTCAATTGCCTCGGTACCGCTGTTGGTAAAAAAAATTTTAGAGAAACCGGAAAGTTGTAACAGTCGTTCCGCTAAATTCAACTGCGGTTCTTGTATAAATAAATTTGAAAGATGCGTGTACTTCTCAATCTGCTCTGTAATAGCGTTTGTAATTGCCGGATGCGCATATCCAAGCGCATTTACAGCCAATCCCGAAAACATATCAAGATATTTTTTCCCATCCGAAGTGTAGATATAACATCCTTCACCCCGCACTACATGCAGCGGAAGCCGTTTGTACGTATGAAAAAATAATTGATTTTCTTTTTCCTGTATGGTCATTCTTCGTTTACTCTTTTCTTTAACGTTGAAAATAGAATATGAAAAAAATCAATTTTTTGCCGTAATGTTTTTTCATCGCTGTTATTTTCAAATACAAAATCGGAATGCGTTTTTATGTATTCTTGATGAATTTGATTTTGAATTCTTGCCAACACTTGATTTTCGGTAGTTTTGTCTCTTGTAACAACGCGTTGAATTCGTATTTCATCATTGGCAATAATTCCGAGAACGTAATCTACTAATGAATCCATTTCTGATTCAAACAATAACGCCGCTTCTGCAA